>CACWOA010000116.1 GCA_902762395.1 uncultured Ruminococcus sp. | reverse complement strand
GCTATCCGAAAGGAATCACTTTTCAGTATTTTTTCGGAACCGAACGTGCATTACAATACTTAAAACGAATCTGATATGGCTTTGACGGAACAGCAGATACAACTAATGAAGGATGACATCTGCACGGAGTTGGCAGGGTATCTTGTGGACGATTATCACTATGATCCTCAACAAGCGATTGACGTGCTTTATACTTCCGAGACCTTTGAACGCCTGCAGGACAACGCAACAGGTCTGTATTACCAAAGTCCCGGCTACGTCTATTCCTTCCTTCAAAATGAATTAACTACCGCAAAAGTGGCATAACGAGAAAAGCAGAAAGAGAAAAGCGATATGAATATCATCAAAACACCTATTGAGGGACTATTAGTGATTGAGCCGCAGGTTTTTAAGGACGCGCGGGGTTATTTTGTGGAGACGTACAACAAGCGCGATTTTGAGGAAGCGGGCGACGGTGACCGATATGCGGCGTTCATGGATGAAAGGCTTCCGCGCGGTGTGGCGAATCGGATGATGCTGTCGGAAGGTTTGGGATGGGGACTGCTGAACGCGGAACTCAACCGTCAGTGCCTCCGATACGGAAATAACTATCTCAAAGTCATCGACAAAACTTCCATCGACAAAACTCCGTAAAAAGGAAAGAACAATATGGAACAAATCTTTTTGCAAGTGCTGAGCAGGAGCCTTGAGGCGAGCGTGGTGGTGCTGGCGGTGATCGCCATGCGGCTGGTGTTCCGCAGCGCGCCCAAATGGACGCATTGCCTGATGTGGGCATTGGTGGCGGTGAAGCTTGCCTGTCCCTTTGCCATCGAAAGCGAGTTCAGCCTTATGCCGACGGGGTATTCCCTCCCGCGTTTGCTGAACGAAGCGGGCTGGGAAACGGGCGGCGGGCGGATATCCGACAGCGCGGACGCGGCGGAACCGGATAAAACGGGGGAATTCCTTGTCGTGACTACCGAAAAAGTCCCACCGGAGGAAGACGGGGAGGGGACACAGTTCTCCGAAAGACCGTCCGCCGACAGCGAGCGCCCAAACGACAATAACGCTATGGCGCGGCTTCCCGCTGCTGTGTGGCTGACGGGCGCGGCGGCGCTGCTGCTGTACGGAGCGGGTTCCTATCTTCGCCTCAAAAGGAGGCTGGCGGACGCGGTTCCCGTGGAGGGAACGACTCTGCCGATCTATCGCAGCGACCGCATTCAGACGGCATTCCTCTGCGGCGTGGTTAAGCCCAAAATTTATCTCCCGTTCCGTCTGGAAGAAAAAGGAGAGGAAACCGAGCGGCAGGTGATCGCCCATGAAGCGGCGCATTTGCAGCGCGGGGACCATCTCACCAAAGTCTTTGCCTTTGTGCTGGCGGCGGTGTACTGGTTCAATCCTGTCATCTGGCTGGCGTATGTGCTGTATGCTCGTGATATAGAGCTGGCCTGTGACGAAAAGGTCATCCGGGGCAGGAGCGAGGAGGAGCGCAAGGCGTATTCCCGCGCGCTGCTGGCGTGCGCCGTGGAAGAAAGTGGTTTTATGATTCATAACGCGGTACCCGTAGGATTCGGGGAAATCGCGGTCAAAAGGAGAGTGGCAAATGTGTTAAAGAACAAAAAAACCGCTATTTGGGTGATTGTGGCGGCGTTGGTGGTCGCGGCGGTGGCTGCCGCGGTTTTGCTGACCCGTCCGAAAAGCTACGCGGTGGACGTGCCGCCGGAATTGGACGACGCCATCGCGGCAAGTATATTTGACGATAGGAAGGTTTCCCTGTCCGATTTTCTGATGGACGACGAGCGCTATTATTACGCCGCCGTCAGTGGTCTGACAGAGCGGACCGATTGCGAATGCGCGGGCGAGGGGCATCTGGTGCTGGGCATGAAAGAGAGCGATCATGCCGTCACGGTCTATGCGCTGTGCAGCGCGGCGGGCTACGGGTTCCGCGACGGAAATCTGGTCAGCAATACGGGCTATTCCTGCGTTCCCACCGTGATTACGTTTGCGGTGGATGACGATGGACATTACCGTTACCAAAACCGTCAGGAGCCGGAGGACGGGGCATATTTCAGGAAATCCGTTGAAAACATGTTCCCCCGCAGCGTTCTTGCCCAGTATGACAAAAGCATGAAAACCGCCGGAAGCCACAACGAAGTGGCAAAACAGCTCAGCGACCAGTGCGACAAATACGCGGAAGGCTATCTGAAAAAAATCGGCAGAGAAGCCAAAATCGGGGATTATGCTGATTTTGATTTCAAGATACTGTCGGATTACGGCGTTTCCGATCAGGTGTGCAACGCGCTGTATGAGCTTCATACCGAAGATGGTATCTATATCGGGAATTACGGTATTTATCTGGGAAATTTTGAAACCATCGAGAAAGGCACGCGGTATGTTTATTCGCAGACCTGGGAAGGAGATAACAACGGAAACGGTACGCTGACGTTTGCCAAATATGAGTACGTATCGGGTACATATGTGGAACGGTTTGCCTACCGCATCGAAGGAGATACTTTTACCAAAGTCATCATGGAGGGATAATCGGCATCACATGACAAAAATGTCACCTGAATGTCACGTCATCCGATGGATGTAACGCGTCGTTTCATTTATAATAAGGGTATCAAATGAAACGGAGGTAACCGAAAAAATGGACATACTGAAAGTGAGCGATGTAAAAAAGACCTATACCACGCGTATGGGCGGCAGTCAGGTGCAGGCGTTGAAGGGCGTGAGCTTTACGGTGGAGCAGGGGGAATATGTCGCCATCATGGGCGAATCCGGTTCCGGCAAGACGACGCTTCTCAATATTCTCGCGGCGCTCGACAAACCGACAAGCGGTTCGGTGGAGCTGGACGGCAAGCTGCTTTCCTCAGTCAGGGAACGTGCCATGGCGGCGTTCCGGCGGGAGAATTTAGGCTTTGTGTTTCAGGAATTCAATCTTCTCGACACCTTCACCCTGCGGGACAATATTCTGCTGCCGCTGGTGCTGGGCGGCAGGAGTGTGGCGGAGATGAAAAGCCGTCTCGCGCCGATCGCTTCGTCCCTTGGCATTGAGGAAATACTGGACAAATTTCCCTATGAGGTGTCCGGCGGTCAGAAGCAGCGCACAGCGGCGGCACGCGCCCTGATTACCAATCCCAAACTGATTTTGGCGGATGAACCCACCGGCGCACTGGATTCCCGGTCGTCCGCCGACCTGCTGCGGGTATTTTCCCGGATGAACCGCGACGGACAGACCATTCTGATGGTGACGCACTCCACCGACGCGGCTTCCAACGCGGGGCGGGTGCTGTTTATCCGGGACGGTGTGGTGTTTCACCAGCTTTACCGGGGCGACAGCAGCAACGAGGCGTTCTACAAAAAGATCGCTGACACGCTGACCATGCTTCGCACGGGGAGGGATTCGGAATGAAACGCGGTTTTTACAGTAAACTGGCGCTGAACAATATTCGCAAGAACGCCCGCTTCTTTCTTCCGCGCATCGGCACGGAGGCGGGGCTTCTCGCCTGCTTTTACATCATGCTGACGCTGGCGATGGACAGCCGGATGGAGCATATCAAGGGCGGCGCGTATCTTTCGGTGTTCATGTGGATGGGCGTGAGTATACTTGCACTGCTGTCGGTGGTGCTGATGCTTTATATCAATCGCTTCCTGATGAAGCAGCGCAAGCGGGAATTCGGCGTATATAACGTGCTGGGCATGGAGAAACGTCATGTGGGCAGGGTGCTTTTCTTTGAAAATTTCATCAGCAGTCTGCTGTCTGCGGCGGTCGGTCTTTTGGCGGGCATGGTGTTCTATAAACTCTGCTCGCTGCTGATCTGCCGTCTGCTGCAAACTGACGCGGTGGCGGGCTTCTATTATGTCACGCCGATGACGATACTGCCTTCCGCCGGATTCTTTCTGGTGCTGGATTTTACTATCTTCCTGCTCAATCGTGTCAGCGTTGCGCTGATGAAGCCGGCGGAATTGCTGCAAAGCGGCGCGGCGGGGGAGAAGGAGCCGAAAATCAAGTGGGTCATGCTCATTATCGGCGTGCTGTGCCTCGGTCTTGGCTATTATTTCGCCCTCACCACGCAATCCCCGCTTAACGCGTTGATGCTGTTTTTTGTGATGGTCCTTTTGATTATCGTTGGCACCTATTTCCTTTTTGTCGCGGGGAGTATATTCGTGCTGAAAATGCTGCGGAAAAACGAGAAATTCTACTATCGCCCGCAGAATATGCCGGCAATCGGCGGGCTGCTCTACCGTATGAAGCAGAATGCCGTGGGACTTGCCTCCATTGCCATACTGGCGACCGGTGTGCTGGTCATGATTTCCACCACCGTGACGCTCTACGCGGGGACGGAGAGCGTGCTGACCAGAAATTATCCGCAGCATCTCTATCTCGAAGCCGGGTATGCCGATGATAGCGGAGAAATTCAATTTCTGTCATCCTCCGATCTGGAACACATCGTGCGCAGCGCCGCCGGGCATCACGGCGCGACCATCAAAAACGAGGCATATCATGAGTATTTGCTGGTTTCCTATTACATGACTGATAATCGGCTTTACACACAGCAGGAGCTGGAAGGGACTAACATCATGGATGTTTCGTCCGACGTGGGCAACTTTTTCTTCATGACCGAAAAGACCTATCACGATCTGACGAATGAAACCCTCGGTCTTTCCGAGGGGGAAATCGCGGTCTGTTCCATTTACGACCCGAACGGGCTGAAGGATGTTACCGGAACATTGACGGTTCATGGCAACACCTACAAAATCAAGAAGAACCTCTATCATTACCCGATTTCCGCAAGCTATCTCGCTTCCATCTTTGCCTGCTATGGTGTGGTGGTGCCTGACGACGGGACGCTGAACGAAATCTACACGGGACAGAAGGAAGCGCTGGGCGTGCACGCGTCGGAATACACCCGAAGAATCGCCGTGACCTTTGCCGATCTTTCCCGGGCGGAGAAAGTCGGGGATGCCATGAGCGATGAAATCTACACGGTATTACGGGAACGCGCCGGTGACAAAAAACTGAGCTACAATCTGGATATATGGCCGTTTCTCCTGCAGGGTGGCGATGGCCGTCTGGTCCTGCAAGCCGCACGGTTTTCCGAACCATTCACGTTCGGCCGTGCAGCCGATGCCTGCGATGTCGAGCGGATCCATGGTTCCGTCGCCGAACAGCGCGTCGATGCCCCGCGCCAGTGCAACCTCGAATGCTGCAGAGGACGACAGCCCGCCGCCTGCTGGGATGTCGCTTTTCGCCTGCGCATCGAAACCGGCAACGGGGATGCCCACCGCGCGCATGCCGGCCGCTACGCCGCGCACAAGTGCTGCCGTCGTGTTGCGCTCGGCTTCGACTGGCGTCGTATCGCGTACATCCAGCTCTATCGGTGCGAAACCCTCGCTTTGCAGGCGAACCGTATCGGTGCCATTCGGCGTAAGCTCCATCGCTATCCCGCAGTCGACTGTGCCCGACACCACGCGTCCGCCCTGGTGGTCCACATGATTGCCCGCCAGCTCCGTACGCCCGTGGGCCTGCACTTTCACGCTTCGCTCGCCCATATCCCCTCTTTCCCGAGCGATAAACTATCTTGCAACATTATCGTATCACCGCACGCCGTATCACCTCACGCGCTCAACTTCCTGTCGGCGCAGGATTTCAGCAGGCGTTTATTCGGCAAACAGCTTCAACGCCGTGCGATAGCGGTCGAGTTGCGCGGCGTCCCAGGCGCCCATATCGTCGGACGTGAGAAAAACGCTGCCCAGATCCGCGTCGGCGAACAGCAGCTCGTCGC
>CACWOA010000115.1 GCA_902762395.1 uncultured Ruminococcus sp. | reverse complement strand
AGTGCCGACTGGCTCTATCCCTCACGGACAGCGACCTGACGCGCGTGGGGGATATGATGCGGCATATGGGGAGAGATGACACGGACGGGACGGTGGCGCTGCTGGAGATGGCGGAGAGTCGTCTGGATGGGATGATAGAGGAAGCGCAGCGGAAATGGCAGACGGACGGGAAGATCTATGCGGCGGTAGGCAGTTCATGCGGGATGATAGCGGCGCTGCTGGTAATGTGAATTTTTCGCGAAAGGACAAGATGTGAAATGGACGTGGATCTGATTTTTAAAATCGCAGCCATCGGCATTATCGTGGCGGTACTCAATCAGGTATTGATTCGTGCCGGACGCGAGGAACAGGCCATGATGACAACGCTGGCGGGCGTCATTGTGGTGCTGATGATGATGATTACCGAAATCAGCACCTTGTTTGAAACCGTCAAGACCACATTCGGCTTGTGAGGATGATGTAACGATGAATCTCTTTTCTTTTATCGGGGCAGGCATCGTCATGTGCGTGCTGATTGTCACCGTCAGGCAGTTCAAGCCGGAACTCTCCCTGCCCCTGACGGTCGCCTGCAGCGTGGTGATGAGCCTGTTTCTGATGACACAGATCGCGCCGCTGACCGAAGAAATCCGTTCTTTCGCTTCCGTGGAAGGCGCAGAGACCCAATGGCTCGGCATTGCGGTCAAGTGCGTCGGCATCTGCATCGCGGTGCAGACGGCGGCGGACGTCTGCCGTGACGCGGGACAGTCGGCGCTCGCGGGCAAACTGGAACTCGGCGGAAAAGCGGCGCTGCTTATTGCGGCGCTTCCGCTCTTTCGCGAAATGCTGCGCTTAGCGGCGCAGATTATGGGAGAGTAAAGCCATGAAGAAGAAATTAGCTGCGTTTTTCTGCTGTCTGCCGCTGCTTTTCATGACGGCTTACGCCGCCGGAGAGGAATCCGGTTTTGATTACGCTTCACACTATCAAGCCAGCGGCGCAGACGAATTGTACGGGGAACTGCCGGATGAAACGGTGGATGACTTAGCGCAGATCGGATTTGAAAAAGGCAATCCGTCGCCCGTGACCAATCTCGATGTGGATGCGCTGCTGCGGTCTGTGATGACAATGACCGCGTCGGAAATCCGCACGCCGCTCTCTTTTGCGGGGATGCTTTTAGCGGTGCTGCTGCTTGCGTCACTCTTTAAAAGCGGGGAAGATACGGTGTCGCCCTCACTGTCGTCGGGAGCGGAAGCCGCCGTGTCCGCAGCGGTCAGCGTCACGCTGGTGCTTCCCGTGCTTTCACTGATCGAGGGGATATCCGATTGTGTCCATGCGGCGGGAACCTTTACGCAGGCGTTTGCGCCGGTCTTTGCGGGCATTCTGATCGCCAACGGGCAGACGGCTTCGGCGGCGGGCGGCGGCGCGTTTTTACTGGGAGCGGTGGAGCTGTCGAGCCTATGCGTAGAGGGAATGATTCTCCCGCTGCTGCGGATTTTTTTAGCGCTGTCCTGTGTTTCGTCCCTTTCGGGGGATGTGCAGATCGACGGAATGATCGGTTTTTTTGAGAAGAATGCCAAGTGGATTCTGAGCTTTTTGGGGGTGCTGCTGTCCGCGTCGCTGAGTATCAGCGGGGTGCTGGCGGCTTCAGCGGACAACGTCGCCGCGCGTGCCGCCAAATTCGTCATTGCCGGTTCGGTGCCTGTTGTGGGCGGCGCCGTGAGCGACGCCTATCTTTCTATCAGGAGCGGCATGACGCTGCTGCGCAATTCGGTGGGGGCGTTCGGCATCGTGGCGGTGGGTTATCTCTTTCTGCCGGTGATCATCCGCACCGCGCTGTGGCGTTTTGTGGCGGAAATGGGGCTGGCGGTGAGCGAAACCCTCGGACTCGGCAGTCTCAGGAAGCTCCTGCGTTCGCTGTCGGAAATCCTGTCGCTGATGCTGGGCGTGACGGTATTTTCTCTCTTTTTGCTGACGCTCGGCAGCATGATTGTCATTCTGCAAAAATCATCGTAGGGGAGGGGAGAGGCTTGCCGGAGAGTGTGCGTGTCTGGACGCTGTCGGTCTGCGTGGTCTGTGTGGCGGGCGCCATGCTGTCGATGCTGTTTCCCGAAGCGGGTTTTAAGAAGCTGCTGCACCTGATTGTTTCCATGATGATTCTCTGCACCGTTTTCCGCCCGCTGACATCTCTGGGACAATGGTTGGCGGAGGTGGAAACCCGTCAATGGGATGTGCAGCTTTATGAAAACCAGGCGCTGGAGGATGAAATACAGCAAAACGCCAAGAGCCTGTATGCCGCCTATACAGAGGATAATATCAAACGCCTGCTGGACAGCGCTTCTGTTTCTTATGAAAGGATCGCCGTTACGATGGATAATTCGGACGACGGCTGCATATCTATGGGACAGGTGGAGGTGATCGTAAAAAAAGAGGACGAGGCACAGAGAGAAACCATCAAGCGCGTTCTGCGGGACACCTTCGGCGTGGAGCCGATCGTCAGGGCAGAGCCGTAACGAAAGGAAGTGAATCATTTGGAACCCGAAAAAAACCTGAGAGAGAGCATCAAAAAGATCAGTCTGAAAAAGCTGCTGTTTTCGCCCGAACAATCCGACGCGCGCCTGAAACTGATCGTCACCGTCGGGCTGGCTGCCATCGCGGTGATCTTTCTGTCGGACTATGCGGGAGGGCAGACCCGGTCCGCGTCAGCGCAGGTCAATGCCGCTGCGCCGCTTCATTACAGCGGAACCGATTATGAGGAATACACCTCTCAGTTGGAAGCACGCCTGACCGAACTGATCTCCTCTGTGGAGGGAGCCGGACAGGCGAAGGTCATGATTACGCTGGAATGCGGCACGGAATATGTTTACGCGAGCCAGCAGAAAACCACATCCGCCATGTCCGAAAATACCGACGCGGGCGGACGAAGCAGCCGCGACCAGAAGCAATCGGGAGAGGAAAGCCTGATTCTGATTGACGGCGACAGGGGAGAGGAACCGCTGATACTGAAGGAAATCACCCCTACCGTGGCGGGCGTGGTGGTGGTCTGCAGCGGCGCGGACGACCCGCAGGTCCGGGAACGCATCGTCAATGTAGTAACCACAGCGCTGGGAACAGGGTCCAATCGTGTCTGCGTGACATTGATGGGATAATAATGGAATCAAATATTAAAAATGAATGTAATCAGGAGGAACACATTATGAAAATCGGAAAAAGACATATGATGCTGGCAGGTTTGGTGCTTGCGCTGGGAGCGGCGGTGTATCTCAACTGGCATTTCGCCCCCACGGAAAGCTTTGCTCTGCCGACCAAAACATCCCCCTCTGTCAGCAGCTCGGAGCTGGGAAAGGCGGAATTTGTCTCCGCCAACGCTTCGGACGAAACCCAGCAGGTGAACGCTAAAAAGGCGGACAACAGCCTTCTCAGCGAGAGCCGGCTCAATCGCCAGACCGCCCGGGATCAGGTGCTGGATGAACTGGAAAAGCAGTTGAAGGATACATCCGCCGACGCGACGCTGAAAGCGCAGGCGCTCGAGAGCAGAACCCGGCATGTGGGCAACATTCAGAAGGAAAACACCGCTGAAACGCTCATCAAGGCGAAGGGATTCAGCGATTGCATGGTATTCATCAACGACGGCAAGGTGTCAGTGCTTCTGCCGGAAGCGGACGGACTTACCTCCGAAAAAATCTCTGTCGTAACGGAGATCATTACCGCGCAGACGGGAGCGGATCCTTCCGACATCACGATCACTCCCGTAAAATAACCATAGACCGCCCCATTGACTACACGCCAATATCCCGGCGCTTTGAAGGGTTTCTTTGAAGCGCCGGGATATCATGTGGATGAAAATACTTGTAGTAAATGCATATTTTGTTTATGTAATTATGCTGAAAAATATTTGAAATACACAAAAATGATGATTTTGAAAAATAACACTTGCAATTTGCAAGAGATGATGTTATAATACTATTCGCTGATACGGCACGGGGCATTAGCGCAGTTGGGAGCGCGCAACATTCGCATTGTTGAGGTCAGGGGTTCGACTCCCCTATGCTCCACCAAATGAAAGGCAAAGCATGATTCCGATTGTGCTTTGCCTTTCTCAAAAAATTTCAGATTTATCATTCGTATGGAGAGTTGTCCGAGTGGTCGAAGGTGCAGCACTCGAAATGCTGTGTGGGGAACCTCACCTAGGGTTCGAATCCCTAACTCTCCGCCACTGATAAGAGCCGGAAAATGGAGGTTTTCGGGCTCTTTTCTTTTTTCTCCGATGGGATTTTGGGTGGATTTTGGCTCGATTTTTCGCTGTTCTGCCCTCAGTTTTAGGCATAACCGTTACAAAACACGCCTTTCGATTTGTAAGAAATGCACTAAAATCAACCATTTTCCCATTACAGCGGGTTATTCATTTGTATTCTGACTTGAATAAATCGAATTGTGAAGATTTTGCTTAGACGCGCTTAGATTTTAACGATTGTGAGCCGTTCTGCCCTGAATAATCGGCAGAACGCTACAAAATTTTTGATGAACAATTTGTGCAATTTCACGATTTTTCGGCAACGCTCTCCCACTGGCTGTTGAAGTTGCTGCCTTCGGGTAGTGTCAAACCGCTCTCCATCGCCTGTGCCGAGGTCAGCTTGGACGTGTAGTCCAGATGAGCGTAGATGTTCGCCGTGGTCGAGAAGTCGGAATGACCCAGCCATTCCTGAATCTGTTTCAGCGGAACGCCGTTCGCCAGCAGGAGCGACGCGCAGGAGTGGCGAAGGTCATGGAAGCGCATACGGCGAAGCCCGTGCTTCTCGCAGAAATCGGGAAATTCTGTGGTGAGGTAGTTCGGCTTCATGCGGTTGCCCATTTCATCGACAAAGACGTATCCGTCATAGTCGTAATTGTAGCAGTCACCGCAAATGGCCTTGTTGTACTCCTGCGCCTGCTTAACCTGCATGAAATAGTCCTTGAAGGCACCGACCAGCGGCAGCGTCCGCAGGCTGGATTTGGTCTTGGCAGAATCCTGCGCCCGGTCCATGAGCCTGCCGTCCAACTCCACTGTCGTGACCGTGTGGTTGACGGAGATGGTTCCGCGCTCAAAATCAATCGCGTCCCATTTCAATCCGACCACTTCCCCGCGGCGGAATCCGTAAAAGGCGGCGACCATTACCGGCAGTTCCAACTTGCTCCCTTTTAGCTCACGAAACAGCGTTTCCATTTCTTCCGCCGAGAGAAAGACCGGCTGGAAGCTGTTCTTTTTCGGGCGGTCAACCTTGTCCGCTACGTTCTTGGAAAGCATATCGGTTTTCACAGCGTACTTCAATGCGGAGTGAATGACCGCATGATAATGAATGACTGTGTTCGGTTTGACCACTTTCAGCTTTTCATTGTAGAATTTCTGAATGTGGCTGGCTTCCAGATCGCACAGCTTCACCTTTGTTTTGCGGAAATAAGGCGCGATGGTACTCTGCACCATATTTGAGTAGGACGAATAGGTGGCGACGGCAATGCGCGTTTTGGCGACTTCCAGCCATTGTTCCAGATAATCCGCGAAAAGCATATCCGAGCGCAAGCCTTCTTCCGTCACTTTGGGCGGCTCGTAGGAATTGCGTACCTTTGACAGCATGGCTTCCGCCTTGCGTTTGTTGCCCTTTTCGGGCAGTCCTGTGGGAAACCACGGGCGGTTTCTTTTGCCGTTTTCATCGACGTAATTGAGGACTATGTAATAATAGCCCTTTTTCACTTCCAAATGTCCTGATACCATAATATTATCCTCCTGAAATATTGTAGATTTGTAAGCAGAACAGATTTTTCACGCGACAGTGCCTATTATATACCGTCGCAGATTGTTCTGCCATTGTGCGATT
>CACWOA010000114.1 GCA_902762395.1 uncultured Ruminococcus sp. | reverse complement strand
TTTTTTTTGGATAAAATCATATGTGTTTTTGAAATACGCAGAGAAAATTTAAAAAATTAGTTGAAATTTTTACAGAATATTGCTATAATCATTTATGTATAGTTCATATCATATGCGCAAAGGAATGATTCGTCATGGAAGCTACATCCAAAAAAGACGTTACCAGTCTGGTGGCATCAATTATCAATGACGCGAGCGAAAAAAACGGCAAGCTTCTTTTTATCAAATACAGCAATACCTTTACCATCAAGTTTGAAGATGTGCTGGTCGCCTCCAACGACAGCGAAACAGCGGTGCAGACGCTTTATCACGAGTTTAAGCCCGGCTTGATGCAGGCGTCCTATGCGCCTTTGATGGACTGGATCGGCGCTTTGTACAAGCGTTATTTCTTGCAGATGGAATACAATGATTTTCTTGAGAGCTGCGATGTCTACCCTTTGCACGTCAATGTCTTCAAGTCTTATTTCGAGTGCGGCACCTGCCGGCGCGTGGAGACCATCGTGCGCAACGAAGCGGAGTATGAACACCAGCATTTTATTAACGATATTATCAAAATCTTCAACACGGTGTCGGAAGTGGTGCCGCTGCTGTTTGTCTTTGAAAATCTGCAATACTGCGAAAAATCATTGCTGGAATTTCTGATGTACCTTACCAGCGGAAAAACGACGCATAAATTTTCCGTTCTGGCTGACTTCAACGAAAAGTATGAAGTTGCGGAATATATGGAGGATATGTGGGAGGATTTCTCCGAGCGTATCGAGACGCAGAACATCATGCTTTACTGGGAATTTGACAGCATGATTATATCGGATTACCGCCATGTTCCCTTTATTCCCGATAAGGCGTTTTTCGGCGTTTATCTGATTATGCTCAACAACATGATTAACACGCTCGCGCTCGATCAGGCGCTCAATTATTTTGAAGCCATCCGCGCGAAGCTGGAGTCTGGCGATATGTTCGTCACCGCCAAGGAACGCTATATTTTCTACAACATTTACGGCAACGCGCTCTTTCTCCACGGAGATTACGAGGAAACGCTCGAAATGAGCAACATTATGCGCGGCGTTTATATGAACAGTAAGGATCTCCACGAGGTCAATTACGAATACAACTTCAATGAGCTGGCTTGTCTGGCGTATATCTATCAGCGCAATGACGACGAAGCCATGAAACGCGTTCTCGAATGCAAGCGCATCGCATACGGCAGCGGCGACGGCTTTATCATGTTCCAGGCTGATCTGCTGCGCTACAAGGTGCTTATGCGCGGCTGGAACCAAGATTATCTCGTGTCGGCGTTCGGTGTGATGTATGAGATCGACCCCGATTTCCTTGCGCTGGCCCGCAAATACGATTATCTGAACAATCTGGCGTATGTGGTCGCGTTTGGCTACGGCAATGACCAGACCTTCTACCGCGATTCCCTCAATTACTGCGAGAGCCGCGAACACGTCGTAACCAGTACCAAGATTGCCAAAGAGCTGAAAAACGAATTCCTGCTTCTCCTGATGTGGGAAAAGCACATCCGTTTTACCGTGCGTTACGGCTATTTCAACGTGGCGGATTACTATTACAAGTGCCAACTGAAAGTTTACGAACAGATGGGCAATATGCGCAAGGTGGGCATCATCTACGACGGTCTGGGCTATAACCGTATTATCATGGGTCACTACAACTACGCCAGTGAGTTCTTCAACTCGGCGCTTGATGTGTGGCATCGGCTGAGTATGCCGAATGAAGTGGGTATGACGCTTTACAACATGGCGATCAACGCCATACTGATGGAGGAGTACAATTTCGCCATTGAGCTGATTAACACCACCATCCGTATCATGAAATACCTCGACCAGCTCAATCTCGAATACTGTAATATTTCCAAACTCTACGGTATGCTGGTTTATTGCAGCTACAAGCTCAACATCGAATACAACGCACAGTTCTATCTCAACAAGATGGAATATGTCCTGCATCATCTTCTCTATTCGGAGGATATTCCCGATTATACCTCATGGGATAACGAGCTTTTCCTCTATTACATCGCCAAAGCGCTGCTTTGCAAGAAAAGCAATCCGACAGAGGCGCAGAAGTTCTTTGATAAGGCAAAATATCATATGGAACGCGCGGACGACCTGTTCTTCTTTGTTTACATGATCTTTGCCATTGAACAATCCGCGTTTTACAAGGAGCAGGGCGACCTTGACAGCTTTAAGGCGGTACTCAACAAGTGCATCGACCACTTCAAGAATCATGGATGCAACGAAAAAGTGGACAGATTGTTTGCCGTACTCAACGGCAAAAACGTCGCCACCAAGAAAATCCTCTCCGGTTTGAAGGATGTGACCTCCTTCCAGCTCATCGAGCTGGCACGCCGCGTCGGTTCTGAAATGGAACTGAATATGCAGAACCGCAACATCCGTTTCCTCTCGGCGTGGCAGCGTCTGATGAACAACGACACGGTTGAAAATGAAGAGGCGCTCTTCAACAAGTCGGTGAAACTTATCAAGCGCAATTACAGTGTCGACAAGGTCTTTATGTTCAGCGTCAACGGCAGAGACGTCCAGACCGATTACATTCCCAAGGGAGTGGAACTGTCAAAGGAAAGCCTCAACGCAATCGTCGATTTCTTCCGTACCTTCCAGCACAGTTTCGTCATTACGCGCACGGAAAAGCGCTTTTATGATTATTACGATTTTGTGAGAAATTTCGGACCTAACGAAGTCTTCTCCATGATCTGTGTGCCGATGTATGATAAAGACCAACTGACCAATGTGTTTATTTCCTATATTGACTCCCACGACAATTTTGTCCATAACTACGAAATGCTCGAAGAGGATGAAATGAACATCTTCAAGTTTGCCTACCGTCAGCTCATTGACGCGAGACGCAGACTGAAGTCACGTCTGGAGATTCAGGAAATGAACGCCAAGCTGGAAAAGACCTCTGTGACTGATATGCTGACAGGTCTGCTCAACCGCCAGGGCTTTGCCAAATATCTGGAGGAAGAATTCAACAAGCTCGCTGTCAAAAACAAGACCCGCGAAATTCCCACCACGGTGCTTTACATTGACCTGGATAACTTCAAGTTCTACAACGATACATTCGGTCATGATATCGGCGACGTTCTTCTCGTCTCTTTCTCCAAATTGTTCAAGAAGATTGTGGGCGACACCGGTTACAGCGTCCGTTACGGCGGCGACGAATTCCTTGTCATCCTGCCTAACGCCACAGAGGAGGAAGGCGTGGAAACCGCCAAGAGCATTTACCAGAAGCTTGACGAAACCAACGGTTTTGAGGACGCCATCAAGTCCAAGATGGGACACGATTTCGTGGTACCCAAGAATCGCCGCGTCAACTGCTCCATCGGCATCGCTACCTCCAAAATCGCCAGCATGACGGCGGTGACGGAGGCACTGAAAAACGCCGACAGCGCGCTGTATGTGGTCAAGAAATCGACCAAGGGCGCCTACCGTGTCTATCAGGGCGAGAGCAGATAAACCTATTCTGTCAATATAATAAAAAAGTCTGTCGGATGGGCATTCCTTTCCTTTATATTATTTGTCAATCTAATATTGACAAATAATATAAGCATATTCCGGCAGACTTTTTTTGTTACGGTTTGTTGGGATGGTTGTCGGTGTGGGATGTGTCCCGTTTTTCCTCCACAGGTACGCCGCTGAGCTGACGATACGCGTCGGCCTCTTCCTCGTCAAGCGGAGGGGTGGGGGTCATGCCTGTGCATTCGGTCCCCGATATGACGTTCATGAAGGTGTTATCATACAGACGCATATCGTCCCCGATCGGCACGTTGTATTTGTCATGTTTCTGACGCAATGCAAAACACTCCTTTCTCTGTCAATAGTTTTGACGGGAAAGGAGCGTTTATGCAGCGGAAAGATCAAACTCCATGATAATGCGCCTCCTGTGGTTGGTTTCTGATAGGATTATACTTCCTTTTAAGTGATTTTTCAAGAAGGCACTTTTTTGTAACCGATTGACATTGGCATGAAGTCTGTGGTATGATGTAGAAAACCCATAAACCGACAAGCGAGGTACCGTAATATGAATCAAAGCGAAAGACGTGTGTATCTGATCGAGGCACTTCTCAGGGAAAATCCGAAATACAGAGGCATGCCGCTGCCCAAAGACCGGCAGGGGCAAAAGGATTTGCTGCGCGCGCTGATGAATGTGAGGATGCCGGGGGTGCTGAGTGACGAATACCAACACATTGAGGGCGAATATCTGACGCAGGAGAACGCCGAAAAGGGGATCGTCTCCATCGACGAACTGACCCCCGTGCAGGAGGGGATATATCTGTGGCAGGGAGACATCACCCGTCTGTCATGCGATGCGATTGTCAACGCTGCCAACAGCCAGTTGCTCGGCTGTTTTCATCCGCTGCATAGCTGCATTGACAATTGCATTCACAGCGCGGCGGGGCTTTCGCTGCGCAATGCCTGCTATGACATCATGCAGCGGCAGGGACATGAGGAACCGACAGGGCAGGCGAAGATCACCTCCGCCTATCATCTGCCCAGCCGCTATGTCATTCATACGGTCGGACCGATTGTCAGCGGAAAGCTGACTGAGACTCACTGCGAGGAACTCGCGTCCTGCTATCGTTCCTGCTTTCAGCTTGCGGAGGAAAACGGACTGCATTCCATCGCCTATTGCTGCATCTCCACCGGCGTGTTCGGCTTTCCCCAGCGCGAGGCGGCGGAGATTGCCGTGCGGACGGTCAAGGAGTGCATGACAAAAGCGGCAGGCGATATCCGCGTGATTTTCAATGTGTTCACCGACAAAGACAAGCGGATTTATGAGCAGCTTTTCACTGACGCAAATTAATACCAACACCGCGCAAAGGCATCGGACTTTGTGCGGTGTTGGTATTAATAATAGGTTTTGACCGTTTGCACATCATTGCCGTGCAGATCGGCGCTGTAAAGCGTCATGCCGCTTTGGTAATAGATTCTGTTACCCGCCATCTGCACCGAAGAGCCGCTTTCCAATAGGCGAGCAAGCCCTTGACCGTCGCAGTCCACGCGCCAGACGCCCTTGTGTTCCGGCGCGTTGCCTATGGAAGCGGCACAGGCGTAAATCACGCCGTCCGTCATGCTGAACGAAAACAGCTTAAAGGGCAGCACGATAGTTGTTACGGTTTCCGCGTTCAGGTCGATGCCTTCGGGCGAGAGATTTTGTATGTCACAGACGAAAATTTTGTTTGTCTCATTGTAGCCGGCTTTGGCAAAGGAGAGCTTGCCGCTGTCAACGCAAAAGGAAAGAAGCGATTGTTCAAGAAGTGTGACGGGATGTCCGCCCTTCAGATCGGTGCGCAGGAGGCGGGAATGCCTGAAATCGTAGAGGTAGAGATACCCGCCGTCGGGATAGAAGTGCGTTGTGTTTTCATCGTAGGTGCCGAGCGTTTCGGATTTTCCGCCGCTTAGCGGAATGCGGCACAAAAGGTGCAGTCCGCTGTCCTCCGCGATGTAATACACAAATCTGCCATAGGCGACGGGATTGTAAACCGTCCGGCTGTCGAGCAGGAGCAGTCCGCTGCCGTCCTTGTTCATGCGGTAAAGTCCCTGGGTCTGCGCGTCATCAGAGGATGGAGAGGAAAACACGATCCATTGACCGGTGAGATTGATGTCGTACATCGGCAGAATGCAAAGGGATTCTTCCGCCGTGTCGTACGACGATTTTCTTACGCCGCTGCTGCCGCCGAGATACATCCATTCTCCGTCGTCCGCCACCGTGCCGTCTCCGTTGACGTTGCATGAGAGAATCGCCGCGGTGGGCGCTGGGATGAGCTTTGGCAGGACAAAGACGGCGGACAGA
>CACWOA010000113.1 GCA_902762395.1 uncultured Ruminococcus sp. | reverse complement strand
AGTCCTTTACATCCACCGCTGTCAAAAATGGGTTCACTGCTTTTGAAGCACTGCGCTCTCTTCTTTATGGCCACTTTTCGCTCGTCACTGAATAGTTACTTTTCTTTTTCTCTCCCCACTTCCCACTTCCCACTAAATTCTCATTTAGCAGAAAACACATCGAATTTACACCATTTTTCAGATTTTGCAATTGGCTAAACATTACAAGAAAAGGAGTGATATCATGGCAGATGATTTTATGCAAAGCTCCGCGCCGCATTTCAGGCAGACCGACACGCAGCGCTGGTCGGAAGCACACCGTATCTCCGCCCTGTGTATGCTCCTGATTCTGCCGCTGATCCATTACGGCGGACGGGTGATCCTGATGGTGCTGTTCGGCGTGCTGAGCGCCGTGGGGGCAGAGGCGCTTTGGAATTATATAGCCAAGCGTCCGCAGAACGTGAGCGATCTCACTTCGGTGGAGATCGGACTCACCTGCGCCCTGCTGATGCCCGCCTGCGCGCATTACCAGTTGGTCATCTTCACGGCGGCGGTCGCGGTGACGGTGGGCAAAATGCCCTTTGGCGGCACTTACCGCACGCCTTTTGTCCCGGCGGCGGTGGGCTATTGCATGGCGGCGGTCTGTTTTCCCGACGAAACCTTTACCTATTCGCGGCTCAATGAGAATGTGACTGACAAACTTGCTGCCTTTGCTTCCAATGAGTCGCTCAGCGCCGCCTATTCGCAGCTTGCGTTGCTGCGGCAGGGGAGGGATCCTTTCACCCATATCAACGAATATCTGCTCGGTGAGGTCGCGGGACCGCTGGGAACCACCTCTGTTGTGCTGCTTGCCATTGCCGCTGTCTGGCTTTTTGTGGGAGGGGGACTTGCGTGGCAATGCCTTCTTTCGTTCTCGCTGGCGGGAGCGGTGGTGTCCTTCGGACTGCCCTATCAGACGGCGGGTTCGCCGATCTATATTTTTTACGATCTTCTCGGCGGTTCCACCTTTTTTTGCTGCGTCTTTATGGCGTGCTGTCCGCATTACTGCCCCAAGCTGACGACGGCGCGGTATCTGTGGGGGGCAGTCTGCGGCGCACTCGCGGTGGTGATTCAGCACTTTGGCAGTGTGGAGGCGGGCGGCGCGTTTACCGTGCTGCTGCTCTGCCCCTTTTCCGGCGCGTTTGACCGCATGGTGTGGTACTTCCGCAGCCGGAATATCTCCTATCGCACCGTGAAGGCGGCGCTGGGCAAACGGCTGCAATACCGTATGAAAACACAGCAGGAGCGTGAGCTGGATGAATTCAAAGAGAAACAGTAACCAATGGACACGGCTGACCGATTACGAATCGGAAAACGGCGAAAAACATCCTATGCTGCTGCACGCCGCAGGTGTGGCGACGATTGCGGCCGCCTGCACCAATGCCGGAAACGCGCTGGCGCTGACGCTGACGATGCTGCTGCTTTGTCTGGGGATGTCGGTGGTGTATATGTACGAGCGCGGGGAATACAGGCAGCCTATGCGCAGTGTGGTGTATATCGTGCCGTCGGCGCTGCTCCTTTGCGGATGCGGGATGCTTCTCAACGCGGTGTCCCCTGTGTGCGCCGACAGCATTGCCATGTATCTGCCTGTCGCGGCGGCGGATTCGCTGGTGCTGGCGCGGCTGCAGCCCGACGCGCCCTTTGTGCCGCCGAGCCGGGCGCTGCCGGAGGCGCTGAGGCTGTGGTGGATGTACGCTGTCATGGCGCTGCCGGTTGGCGCGCTGCGGGAACTGTGGAGCAGCGGTACGCTGCTGGGTCTTCGCGTCTTTTTCAATGTTGGCGCGCAGGGAATGACGCTCCCCTTTGCGGGTTTCCTGCTGATAGGCTTCGGTCTGGCCATCCGGCAGAGGCGGCGGGACAATGCCGTCAGATGACGCGATACTTGTTTAACAGGAAAAGAAACACGACCCTTTGCGTAGACGCGTCAGCGCTGTGCAAAGGGTCGTGTTGTTCGTGCAGGGCAGGCAATTGAAAAAGTAAATGTTAGCTATTAGCCGTTAGCATTTATGACGAAGTGCTTCTGTATTCGCCTTGCCATTATCTGATTTTGGGGATGTCTTGCGCTCTCTTCGACACTAACGAGATGTAATCTAATGCACTTTTGTCTGTACGCTAACGGCTAACCGCTAATGACTAACGGCTGAAAATTCAGCATTCCTCATGGCTGCGTGTGCGCAGCTTATCGGACAGGAAGGCGACCGCCATAGAGAAGACGCTCGCAATCAGGGTGAGAAGCGGCAGCAGAGGCGCGCTTTCGCCTGTGGCGGGGCTGTCAATGGCGTTGGTCACGTCCTGGTAGCTGGTTTCGGTATCGGCGATTTTTCCTCCGTCAGAGGGGTTGACCACGTCGGGTGCGTTGTCGGTTTCTTCTTCCGGTTCCTGGACGGGCGCTTCTTCCTGCCGCGACCCGAGATAGTGCATTTCCGCGTTTTGGAAGGCGTCGTCGTTGTCGGTTCCCTGTCCGACCTGCGCCCAATCTTCCTGGGTGCCGGCGTAATACACGTCGTCAATGTCGCAATCTTCAAACGCCTTGCTGCCGATGCTTGTGACCGACGAGGGGAGCGTGAGGGTTTCGAGAACGCAGCCGGGGAAGGCGTTCATGCCGATGGAGGTCACGCCGTTTTCCAGTGTGACATGGTTGATGAGCGGATACATGGGAAGCCATGGCGCGATGGAAAGCGGTTCCTCCGTGTCGTCCGTGTCGTCCGTATCGGAGAGGAAGTCAAAGAATTGAGAGAAGTCGATCATAAAGCCACTGCTTTCCTCGTTGTCGTCGCTCTCGCTGTCCTCGTCGCTCTCGTTGTCCTCGTCATCGCCCGAAAGCCATTCGTTGAGCCATTCACTCTCGTCCTCATCGTCTCCCTCATCCGCATGGAGAAGGGCATAGGGATTGTCATAATCATACATATCGCCCTGACCGCTGACGGTGAGTTTTCCCGCATCGACATTGAGTTCCCATTGGAGGTTGTCCCCGCATTGACCCGATTTCGCCATGTCGGCGGTTGCTTCCTTGAAAAGCTCAACAAAGGCAGATGTGAGGAAATTCATTATGTCCTGTTCCGTAAGCTCCGTTTTTTTCAGTTCCTCGAGCTGACCGATCCAGAGATTGGCAACGCTTTCGAGCTGCTCCGTTTCTTCCTGCGTGAGCGTTTGCGACTGCTTGATCTCATCCAATGATTCCCGGAAGGAGGCAATCACGTCGTCGATTGTTTGAGGATCGACAGGCTCGATCTCCCAGTCTACATCTTCATCGGCATTGTCATAATCTCCCCAGTCGTCGTCTTCCTCTTCCTCGTCTGTTTCGTCGTCCGCGACGGCAAGGGTTTCCTCGTTCGTTTCGTCGTCCGCGATGGCAAGGGCTTCCCCGTTCGTTTCGTCGTTCGCGACGGCAAGGGTTTCCTCGTCTGTTTCGTCGTCCGCGACGGCAAGGGCTTCCCCGTCTGTTTCGTCGTCCGCGACGGCAAGGTTTTCCCCGTCTGTTTCGTCGTCCGCGACGGCAAGGACTTCCTCGTCTGTTTCGTCGTCCACGACGGCAAGGGCTTCCTCGTTGTTCGTCGGCGATGTACGGTTTTCCGCAGAGGTTTTGTTTTCTGTGTCAACGGTCTCCTGCTCCCCGCTGTTTTCCGCATAGGCAACCGTGACCGCAGACAGATCGGAATCGGAGACCCCGCCTGCAAATACGGTCGTCGCCTGCATCGACAGCACTATCGCGGCCGCGATGGCTGTCACCAACAGCTTCTTGTTTTTCATGATGATACACTCCTTCTTGTCATCTGATGGAACGGCAAATGAATATGAGAATAGCGAACCTTCCATCGTAATGATTATATCACAAATGTTTGTTTCGTCAATCATTTAACAATAAAATTTTTATAAAGAAATCTTCATACTGCCAAGTGGTTGACGCCTTGTTTTACGATTATTTTAAAACGTAATGCAAATAACATGAAATGTGATGAATCTTTAATATTATAACACGAATCGTGATATTGTCAATATCTATCACCACAAATAATGTTAAAACATGGTATAGTAAGGAAAATGATGACACACAAACCGCTCCATATGACCGCGTTGGGAGGGAGAGATATGGCGGAAAAGATTTATCGGGAACTCGGTGTGAGGATTGCCAGACTGCGTATGCGCAGTGGAATGTCCCAGTCGCAGGTGGCGTCCATGCTGCATATTGCGCAGACGACATATTCCAATTATGAAAGCGGTTCGCATAAGATTCCGCTGGAGCAGTTGCAGCAGTTGGTTTTGTTTTACCGGGTTTCCTACGATGATTTGCTGGGAAGCCCTGCGGAGGACGGCGGATTTGACGAGCAAACCATGATAAGCAAGCTGTCACGCCTTAACGCGAGCGGCAAAAACAAGGTGATGGAGTATATCGAGGATATTTCCGCCATTGACAAATACACACAGGGATTTGACCATAAAACGTGAAATCGGAAAGACCGGACAGCCTTCCCTTTTTCTTTCACGGAAATCAATGTTGAAAAACGGAGAACTCCCTCCGCGGGGGCGGCAGGACAGTGCCGTCCTCGCGGAGGGAGTGTTTGTTTAAATCACGACTTGCACAAGGGTCATAAAACTCACGATTTTAAGCCAGACTGTTCTTTATATTTGGGTGATTCGGGATTTTTAAAATCACTATCCACAACTTAAGCACTCCCTCAGTCAGCTTCGCTGACAGCTCCCTCAAAGAGGGAGCCGATAATGCCTCCCTCCCTGAGGGAGGTGGCACGTTAGTGCCGGAGGGAGTGAATGTCACTAAGTTGTAGATAGTGTTTTTAAAATTATAAAACACGGAATTACACATCATCAAGCCGAGCCGTATCACAGCGAAACGTCAAAAGACGATACTCCCTTTATCCATCTTTATTATTGTGTCACAAAGAAACTCCACATCCTCCTTGTAATGGCTGGCCAAAAGAATTGTTTTCCCTTTTTCCTTGAGTGACAAAAACAATTTCCGCATTTCTTCAACCCCGGAAAGGTTAAGTCCGTTGAACGGTTCGTCCAATATAAGGAGACCGGGGTCCTCCATAATAGCTTGAGCAATGCCCAGTCTCTGGCGCATTCCCATTGAGTATTTGCCCACGTGTTTCTTGCTGTCCGGGTCTAATCCCACTGTTCTGATAGCTTCACGCACCTGCTCATCGTTTATCTTTCCCCTGATTGCCGCAAGAAAGCTGAGATTGTGAAAACCGTCATATGCCGGCAGAAATCCGGGGGATTCAATAATGATTCCTACATCGTCAGGAGTGTCAGTTTCTACGCCGATCCGTTTGCCGTTTACATAGATTTCTCCCTTCGACGGATGAATAAAGCCGCATATGCACTTAAACATCATTGTTTTACCCGAACCGTTTCGCCCAACTATTCCGTGTATTTTTCCCCGTTCAAATGAAACGGTAATATTATTTAAAACGGTTTCTTCCTTAAATCTTTTTGTAAGATTTTTTATTTCAATTATGTTTTCAGACATAATATCATACCTCCGGTGACATTAAAAATCGTTGATAACCTCTCCGGTTACCGCATTAACATGAAGCATCCCCGTGATCATATCGGACGTTTTTCCGCGATTACCGGAGTAAACAAATGACCATGACGGAATAAGCCTGAATTGACCGGAATTATCACTATCGGGAATGACGGTATATTCAAAGCGCGCCTGTTCTATGGTTATCCTTCCACTGCTTTTATCAGCATGGTAAGGAATTATGCAGAAATAATTAATACATTTCGATTGCTGAAACGCCGAAGCAACCTGTTTGTTTCAGCGTAAAATGACTGAATAAATTCTGCATAGT
>CACWOA010000112.1 GCA_902762395.1 uncultured Ruminococcus sp. | reverse complement strand
ATGAATGCCCTCAACAAGACCCGTATCATGGGGCGCCGCGTCAGATGCGAAGCGGTCGGCGAATAACACGCAATCATACGGAATAAAAGAAAAAGAACGGCAGCGTGTGGAAGAACGTCCTCCACACGCTGCCGTGTCCGTTTTTGTTCAAAAATTGGCTCTCAATTCTGTCTGTAGGTGGCGAGGAAATCTCTGAGTCCGTCCGCCGCCTGCTTCAATTCCTCCAGCCGGGGCAGATACACAATGCGGAAGTGATCGGGGGTTTCCCAGTGGAAGCCGCCGCCGTGTGTGAGAAGAATCTTCTTTTCCTTCAGGAAATCCAGTACGAATTTCTCATCGTCGGTGATGTTGAATTTCCGCATATCCATCTTGGGGAAGATGTAAAACGCCGCTTTGGGCTTCACCGCGCTCATACCGGGAATGTCGTTGATGGCGTTGCAGATGAATTCCCGCTGTTCGTAAATTCTGCCGCCGGGAACGAGAAGCTCCTTGGTGGTATAGGCGTTTTTCAAAGCGGTGGGAACGAGCGACTGCGCGGGTACGTTGGAGCAAAGGCGCATGGAGGACAGCAGGTTCAGTCCCTCGATGTAACCCTTGACGTGCGATTTCTCGCCGCAGAGCGTCATCCAGCCGCAGCGGTAGCCCGCGATGAGATGGGATTTGGAAAGTCCGTTGAATGTAACGGAAAAGACGTCCGGCGCGAGGGAGGAAATAGAGGTATGTTCCAGACCGTCCATCACCAGGCGGTCGTAAATCTCATCGGAATAGATAATCAGTCCGTTTTCCCGCGCAATCTGCGCGATTTCCTCCAGCAGTTCGCGGGGATAGAGCGCGCCCGTGGGGTTGTTGGGGTTGATGATGACAATGCCCTTGGTGCGGGGGGTGATTTTGGAGCGGATATCGTCGAGATCGGGGTACCAATCGGCGCGCTCGTCGCAGATGTAATGCACCGCCGTACCGCCCGCCAGCGTGACCGAAGCCGTCCAGAGCGGATAGTCGGGGGCGGGGACAAGCACCTCGTCGCCGTTGTCGAGCAATCCCTGCATCGACATAGTGATGAGTTCGCTCGCGCCGTTGCCCGTGTAGATATCGTCGGGCGTAACCCCTTCGATATGCTTGACATTGACACAGTAGTCCGCAATCGCCTGCCGTGCGGACAGCAGTCCCTTGGAGTCGGAATAGCCTTCGGTGGATGTGAGGTTGGACTTCATCGCGTTGATCACCTCATCCGGCGCACGGAAGCCGAAGGGCGCCGGATTGCCGATGTTGAGCTTGAGAATGGTTTCTCCGTTGGCAATCATGCGGTTGGCCTCGTCCATGACAGGACCGCGGATATCGTAGCACACATTGTCGAGCTTGTGGGATTTATGGAATGTTTTCATTACCGATACCTTCTTAGATGTAAAAAATAGGGAAATATGGAGACTGTCAATGTTTTTCAATTATACCACAAGCGATCGGTCAAGTCAACTGCCTATCGCCGCGAAGAAT
The DNA here is from genome assembly GCA_902762395.1 of uncultured Ruminococcus sp. Taxonomy (GTDB): domain Bacteria; phylum Bacillota; class Clostridia; order Oscillospirales; family Acutalibacteraceae; genus RUG762. The sequence continues at coordinate 4,358 of CACWOA010000112.1, read as the reverse complement.
TGACAGTTCTGTAAATTTATCCTTGTCTTCACAGAATGTTAAAAAAAGATAACAGTTCTGTAATATATGAACTTTTTCGCGATTTCTATGATATAATAGACTGTATTGAATACAGGGGGACATCCGTCGCGTTCAATATGTTGTGGATTTTGTGGCAACAGGCGGCAAATTTAGGCATATTTAGCGATTGAATTTGCCGCGGCTTTTTGGTATAATGGTTTAATAAATACTTCTGCTATGCAGTTTGAATGATTTCGGAGAGTGACTTCTTTTGGCAAATATCAAGAGCGCAAAACGCATCGTCATCAAGGTGGGTACTTCCACACTGACCTATGAAAACGGAAAACCCAATATCCGCGGCATCGACAAGCTGTGCCGTGTCATCAGCGACCTGTGCAACAGCGGCAGGGAGATCGTGCTGGTCACGTCGGGAGCGCTCGGCGTGGGGGTGGGCAAGATAGGCTTGGAAGAACGTCCCAAGGATGTGGCGGGACGGCAGGCCATGGCAGCCGTCGGTCAGTGCGAACTGATGTTTTTGTATGACAAGCTCTTTGCCGAATACGGCATCAAGGTGGCGCAGGTGCTTCTCACACGTTACGACGTGGAAAACGAGCATCACCGCAGCAATGTCATCGAGTGTATGTCCGCGCTGCTGCAAATGTCGATCATTCCCATTGTCAACGAAAACGACACGGTCGCCATCGACGAGCTGACCGGCAACAACATCGGGGACAACGACAATCTCTCCGCTATCGTCGCCAATCTGGTGGACGCGCAGTCGCTGGTCATGATCACCGACATCGACGGATTGTATGACCGCAACCCCCGCGAGGATGAATCGGCGGTGCAGATTCCCGTGGTACTTGAAATCACCGACGCGCTCAAGGAAATGGCGGGCGGTTCCGGTTCCAAACGCGGCACCGGCGGCATGGTCACTAAGATACAGGCGGCACAGTTCGCTTGCAGTTGCGGCATTGACACTTACATCGTGGGCAGCGACCCGCACCACCTCTACGACCTCATTGACGGCAAGGTGGTGGGAACACACTTTGTCCCCTCCCGCGACTGTGTTCCTTCCGTCATCAGCGATTAGTGGTTAGTGGTTAGCTGTTAGTGGTGAGTAATACACTTCACACTTCACATTTCACACTTCACATTCATAAAAGGAGAACGCAATGGATTTTAATAAAATGGGCAGCAATGCCAAGGCGGCCGAGAGAATTCTCGGCGTAGCGGACACCCGTCTGAAAAACAAGGCGCTGGAGGCAATGGCGACGGCGCTCGAAGAAAAGACGGACAGTATCATCGCCGCCAATGAAACCGATCTCGAAAACGGCAGACAAAATCATATGTCCGACAGCCTTCTCGACCGTCTGCGCCTGACCCCGGAGAGAATCGCGGGCATGGCGGACGGCATCCGTCAGGTGGCGGCGCTGGGCGACCCGATCGGGGAGATTATGGAAGGCAGCGTGCGTCCCAACGGTATGCGGATCCGCCGCGTGCGCGTGCCGCTCGGCGTGGTGGGCATTATCTTTGAGGCGCGTCCCAACGTCACCTCCGACGCGGCGGCGCTTTGCCTCAAATCGGGCAATGCCTGCATCCTGCGCGGCGGCAAAGAGGCGATTGCTTCCAACACCGCCATCGCCGAAACGCTGCGGGAAGCCATCGCTTCCGCCGGACTGCCCGCCGACTGCGTGCAACTGGTCACGGATACTTCCCGTGAAAGCGCCAATCAGATGATGCGCATGAACGGGTATCTCGACGTGCTGATTCCTCGCGGCGGTGCGGGACTCATCCGCGCCGTGGTGGAAAATTCCACTGTCCCCGTGATTGAAACGGGCGTGGGCAACTGTCATGTGTACGTTGACGCGTCCGCCGATATCGACATGGCGGCCGATATTATTTACAACGCCAAAACATCCCGCCCCAGCGTGTGCAACGCCATCGAGACGATTTTAGTGCATCGGGATATCGCCGAAAAGGCGCTGCCCGTCATCAAAGCCAGACTCGATGACAGGCAGGTGGAGCTTCGCGGCTGCGAATGCACAAGAAGCATTTTAGGCGACGGCGTGATTCCCGCGACAGAGGAAGATTACGCCACCGAATTTCTGGACTACATACTGGCGTGCAGGGTCGTGAATTCCCTTGACGACGCCATTGAGCATATCGCGCGCTATTCCACCGGTCACAGCGAGTGCATCGTGACCTCGGATTATTTCAGCGCCGAGAAATTTACCGCCTCCATAGACAGCGCGGCGGTTTACGTCAACTGCTCCACCCGTTTCACCGACGGCGGGGAGTTCGGGCTGGGCGCCGAGATCGGCATTTCCACCCAGAAGCTCCACGCGAGGGGTCCGATGGGGCTCCGACAGCTCACCAGCTCCAAATTCATTATACAGGGAGACGGACAAATCAGATAACAGGGGGAATGACTTTCCGTGGCAAGCAACAACAATCAAAAGAACAATCCGAATCAGCCCCGCCGCAAAAGAAACAAGAAACCTGTCAAGCGTTACAGCGAAGAATACAGCAACCGCCCGAATCCGTACACCGGCTATTCGGCGGACGGCAATTATCACCCGGACGCGAAAAAGCATCCTATGAGCGAAGCATCCGCCGTGCAGCCTTCACGGGACGCAGAGGAAGCCAGACGCATGGCGGACGCGGTCTGGCCGCCTGCTTCGGCGGGTTATGTACCCCCGACGGTCAATATACCCGCGCCCAAGTGGGCGACAGCCGAAACCGTGGTGAACCAGCAGCTCCCCCCACAGGCCAAGCAATCGGCGCAGGAGCCGGTTTCCGCGCCGCAGCCGGACGGTTCGCCCCAGACGTCAGACGACAGCGCTTTCCTGTATCAGACCGTCGCGGCGGATGAACCCGCCGTGAGCGCGGAGGAACAAACGGAACAAACGGAAAAAACGGTAAAAGCAGACGTACCCGCTCCGCCGCCCCGCCGCGGTGGCAGCCATCGCAGAAAACATACCGACAGAGAGGCTGCCAGGAAGGCAAAGACGGCCAAAATGGAAGCCAAAAAAGCCGCCCTCGACAAAATCGCAAAGCGAGTGGCGGCACACTCGGTATCGGAGCAGATGATCGACGACATTTCATCCATGTCCGACGCGATTGAAAGCATGACAAAAACCGAAAAGAAGAAACCGACGGAGCCAGGCGTGAACTGGGATGAATTCTATGACGCGGCGTTCCCTCCCCGCGGGACGGAGGAGCAAAAGGAAAGCGGCAGAAAAGGCAAGCCGAAGCAGCGTGTGGATTTCGGCGAAGAACTGCCGTCCGACGACGTCATGCCGATCAAGCCCGTTGTTTTGGGCGCGGATGAACCCCTGCCCTATGACAGGATCGCGCAGGAAACACAGGAAGCGCATGTCGCCCGGTCAACGCAGGAAACGGCTCCCGCGGCGGAGAGCAGACCGCTCCGGCCCTCCGACCTGATTCCCGTGCTGGACTTTGACAAGCGGACGTCCTCCGCCCAGCCGGACACGCCGGATGATATGACCGACGACGTGATTGAAGACGTCAGCGCCGCGACGATAGAAGAAATTCTGCACGCCGTAGAGCGCGAAAAGCAGGAAGCCGTCGACAAGGCGTCCGGCATCCGCAAAAGCGCGGAATTTGCTGTCGGCCCAAGATTTAATGACGCTGTTGAGGTTCACCTCGCCATCGATACCACGGACGATGCCTTCGCCGTAGTCCCAATAATAGCGTTGTTTGCCAGCAAGGGCTTTGATGGTAACGCCCTCAATGGGACGGAGGGCTACGTTGAGACCGAGCAGGGAGTTGTCGATTCCTAAGTATCGGTCTTCATAGGCGCGCAAAATCATGCCGGTGCCGAACTGCTCGTAAAAATTGCCCAAAGTGACGCTGAGCTTCTCACCGTTGTAGGCGGCAAAATAGTTGGCTATTCCCTGTCCCTTATACTTGGAATTGAAGCCGAGCATGGGGTTTTGGTAAGCCTCAAAGCGGAGGCCTGCACTAAAATTACCGTTGGTGTAAAGAATGTCGGCACGGGCATTCATGAGAAGTTTTTCGGGGACGTTGGCGGCACCAATGACCGAGTCTTCGCGGGAAATCTGGCCGTCGAGCTGGATATTGCCGGTGACATGACCGCCCATTATTCCCTGGGCGTTGGCACCAAGGGAGGTTGCTAATAGCAGGCCGAGCAAAGATAATTGTTTATGCTTGATGTTCATGGGAAGGAGGGTTAGATGTTATTACTCAGCAGATTCGGCGAGTGCCTTTTTAACCACCTCGAAGAGTTCCTCTTCGCTGCCTTCCACAAAGGAGGTGTTTTGCCAGATTATTTCCCCTCTGCCATTGACAACAAAAGTATGGGGCACATTCAC
>CACWOA010000111.1 GCA_902762395.1 uncultured Ruminococcus sp. | reverse complement strand
TCCTTCTTCGGTCTGGACTGCAAGGTCTACATGGTGAAGGTGTCCTATGAGCAGAAGCCCTTCCGCCGCGAGGTCATGCGCACCTACGGCGCGTCGGTCACCCCTTCTCCTTCAACGGAAACCGAGGTCGGCAAGCGCATTCTGGCGGAGCATCCCGGTACGACGGGCAGTCTGGGCTGCGCGATTTCCGAAGCGGTCGAGGCGGCTGTGACGCATGAAGGGTACCGCTATGTCCTCGGCAGCGTGCTCAATCAGGTGCTTCTCCACCAGTCGGTCATCGGTCTGGAAGCCAAAGCGGCACTGGATAAGTACGGTGTGAAGCCCGATATCATCATCGGCTGCGCCGGAGGCGGTTCCAACCTCGGCGGACTGATCGCTCCTTTCATGGGGGAGAAACTGCGCGGCGAGGCGGATTACCGCATCATCGCCGTCGAGCCGGCGTCCTGCCCCAGCCTGACCCGCGGCAAGTTTGCCTATGACTTCTGCGATACCGGCAAGGTCTGTCCGCTTGCCAAGATGTACACCCTCGGCAGCGGCTTCATTCCCGCGCCGAACCATGCGGGCGGCCTGCGCTATCACGGCATGAGCGGCATCCTTTCCCAGCTCTATCACGACGGCTACATGGAGGCGACCTCCGTGGTGCAGACCGACGTGTTTGAAGCCGCCGAGAAGTTCGCGCGTGTGGAAGGCATTCTGCCTGCGCCCGAAAGCTCTCACGCCATCCGCGCCGCCATTGACGAAGCCCTCAAGTGCAAGGAAACCGGCGAAGAAAAGACCATTCTCTTCGGTCTGACCGGCACCGGCTACTTCGATATGTTCGCCTATGAGAAGTTCCACAACGGCGAGATGAGCGACTATGTACCCACTGACGAGGAGCTTGCCGCCAGCTTTGCCACCCTGCCCGATATCAAGGGATAATCCCCTTCCTGTTCTGCGAAGGGTCTGTCCCCGCTGATAATCGGTAAACATGACGAACCATCCGTTGGTTTGTGCGTTCAGAATGATTGCCCTCTTTCCGGTTGAAAGAGGGCAATCAGGTATTATATCAGGTATTATAATCATACCATCTCGCAAGGAGGACATGACATGGCGGAAAAACGACCGTTCAGAGCCTATCAGGGGGATGCGCCCTATCTCTTTATCAGTTATTCACACAAGGATGCGGCGCAGGTGTATCCGATCATCGAAAAACTGTTCCTGTCGGGATACAATGTGTGGTACGATCAGGGCATTCCCAACAACGCGATACTTGATATGGAGATTGCGCGGCATATCACGCGCTGTGAGGTGTTTGTCCTGTTTCTCTCGGCACAATCGCGGCTTTCGCCCTACGTCATCGGGAAGGAACTGCCGCAGGCACTCCGGCGCAGACGCCGCGTCATCCGCGTGGCGCTGGACGGGGGCGATTATTCCGATATAAAAGGCGGCGAGGACGTCAGCGTTTCGCGCCTTATGGACGCGCTGCCCGCCGTCTGCCGGAGCTGTGAGCGCCGCGAGCCGTCGCCGATCGAAGTGGATCTGTCGCAGGGCATTGACATCAAAACCGAGAAATGCAACGGCTTCGACGTGGTCATCTCCAACGGACAGGCGTATCTGACAGGATTTACCCTGACCGACGAATATGAGGAAATGAGCGAGGAAGGAATCCTCAATGTGACCGTTCCCTCGTGGCTGTCGGGTTTTCCGGTGAATATCGGAGAAGGGGCGTTTTCCGGCACCGACGCGGGGGAGATACAGTCCCTCATACTGCCGGACGACATGGAATCCATCGGCGAAGGCGCGTTTCAGGAGGCGGGTTTCGAAAAGATCAGGCTGCCTGAAAAGCTCAGAGTGGTAGAGGAAGGGTTGTTTGAGGACGCGTCGTATCTCGAACAGGTGGAGCTTCCCTACGGTCTGGAGCGCATCGAAGCATGGGCGTTCAGCGGTTGTAAAGAGCTGACGGAAATCGTCATTCCAGAAACGGTGAAATTCATCGGCTATGACGCGTTCGGGGAATGCTGGAGCCTGCGGTTTGCCGTCATTCCGCCGGGAGTGGAGGAATTTGACGACCAGCCTTTTCCGGAGGGTGAATCCCGCGAGGACGCCTACGAAACCTGTGAGGAAGGCGAAGAAATCAATATCGACGATTATTTTCATTTCATCTGCGTGGAGGGTTCTCCCGCTCATCGGTACGCGCTGGAAAACGATCTCTTTTTCAAGCTCATCAGCGCACAGGAGATGGAGGAAACCTATCAGAAGCCGATGCGGGAAAAGCACGAGCGCCGTCTTGCCGCCATGGCGCAATCAGACAGCGATACCATACTCGCCCGAATGGGAGGCGTTCCGACGCGCCGGGTGACGGAACCGCCGCGGGCTGTGCCGCATTTATGACCATGCTTTCCGCCGACAGCGTATCTGACAAGGCGTATATCAAAGCCGTGTCGCGCATCAGGAAGCCGATGTTCCCCCTGATGCTGGATTCCTCGCCCGTGCCTAAGGGACTTTCCCGGCGGTTTATCATGCATTTGTCCGACCGCACAGGCGAAGACCTGCTCAATGAAATCAGGGAATTTCTCTCGGACAACGGCTGTCGGGGCAATCCGCGTTCCGTACAGTCGATCAGACAGCAATACAGGCATCCCGAATACGATTATGAGGCAGACGAGGACGGGCAGATCATGCTGACCAAGTACAAAGGGTCTGGCGGGATTGTCAGCATTCCCGCCAGGATGTTCGGCGCGCCTGTTACGAGTCTGCGCGCCAATCTTTTTCTGAACCGGGAGGATATCACCGAGGTGACTGTCAGCGACGGTGTGAAATTTATCGGGCAGCATGCCTTTGAAAGCTGCACGGCTCTGCGGGAAATCACGATTCCACCGTCGGTGGAAATGATTGCCTCCGAGGCGTTTCTGCGCTGTTCCCCAAAGCTCGTAATACGCGCTGCCAAGGGAAGCGCCGCCGCTCTTTTTGCCGAAAAAGCGGGCATCAAGGTGAAGTATATCCGTTTTTGACGGGGCAGACCACATTTATCCCCTTCTTTACCGCCATACGTCTGTTTTCCCGGAGGGCGGTAATGTTATAAAAAATCCGGAACCTTTTGCGAAGCATGACGCGGACAGAAGGTTCCGGTGTTTTTTTTGTTTTCGCTGTCCGTAAGATTTCCTGCAAAAGCAGTTGTCAAACCCCGCAGAGAATGCTATACTATAAAAATACAGTTTTTGATGGTATGGAGGAGTGCCGCTATGTTTCAATTGCTGAAATACCTCAGTGATTACAAAAAAGAAAGCATTTTCGGCCCGTTGTTTAAGCTGTTGGAAGCGTCCTTTGAATTGCTGGTGCCGCTGGTGGTGGCTGCCATTATTGATAAGGGAATCGCCAACGCGGACAGGGGCGTGACGTTGAAAATGTGTCTGCTGCTGCTGTTGCTGGGCGTGGTGGGACTGATCAGTTCCGTCACGGCGCAGTATTTTGCCGCCAAAGCCGCCGTGGGATTTGCCGCCAAGGTGCGAAGGGCGCTGTTTGCCCATATCCAGACCCTGTCTTACAGCGATCTGGACGCCCTTGGCACTACCACATTGGTGACACGCATGACCAGCGATATGAATCAGGTGCAGTACGGTGTGAATATGACGCTCCGCCTGCTGCTGCGGTCGCCGTTTGTCGTGTTCGGCGCGATGATCATGGCGTTTACGGTGGACGCCAGGGCGGCGCTTACCTTTGTGGTGACGATTCCCGTACTCACGGCGGTGGTATTCGCCATCATGCTGGTATGCATTCCCCTGTACCGTCAGGTGCAGGAAAAGCTGGACGGCGTGCTGCTGAGCACGCGCGAAAATCTCACGGGCGTGCGCGTCGTCCGCGCGTTCTGCAAGGAAAAAGAGGAGCGCCGGACATTTGAACGACGCAACAGCGAATTGACGGAAGCCCAGAAATTTGTGGGCAGGATCTCCGCGCTGATGAATCCTGTGACCTATGTTATCATCAACGCCGCCGTGATCGTTCTGGTTTACATCGGCGCGCTACGGGTGGACCGCGGTCTGCTGACGCAGGGAGCCGTGGTGGCGCTTTACAATTATATGTCACAGATTTTAGTGGAGCTGATCAAACTCGCTAATCTGATTATCAGCGTTACCAAGTCGGTCGCCTGCGGCAACCGTATTCAGGCGGCGCTGGCGCTTTCGCCCGGCATGACCTTTCCCGAGGAAGCCGAGGCGCAGGAAGGCGATCCCGCAAGCCCCTACGCGGTAGAGTTCCGTCACGCTGACCTGCGTTATCCCAACGCGGGGGAATATTCGCTGACCGACATGGATTTTTGCGTGAAGAGGGGAGAGACGGTGGGCGTCATCGGCGGCACCGGTTCCGGCAAGACCTCGCTTGTCAACCTGATACCGCGTTTTTACGATGTGACAGGCGGCGGGGTCTGGGTGGACGGTGTGAACGTCAGGAACTATACCAAATCCGCGCTGCGTGAAAAAATCGGCGTGGTACCGCAGAAGGCGGTGCTTTTTAAGGGAACCATCCGCGACAATCTGCGCTGGGGCAACGCGGAAGCGAGTGACGAGGAAATCCTTGCTGCCGTCGCCACCGCGCAGGCTTCGGAAGTGATCGCCGGCAAGGAGGGCGGGCTGGATTATGAAATTGCCCAGGGAGGCAGTAACCTGTCGGGAGGGCAGCGGCAGCGATTGACCATTGCCCGCGCGCTCGTGCGCAGACCCTCCATTCTGATACTGGACGACAGCGCGTCGGCGCTCGATTATGCCACCGACGCGGCGCTGCGCAGGGCAATCCGCCATATGGAAGGGCGTCCCACGGTGTTCATTGTGTCGCAGAGAACCGCATCCATTCAGCACGCGGACAAGATCGTGGTGCTGGACGACGGCAAAATGGTCGGACTTGGCACCCATGAAACGCTGCTGCAAACCTGCGAGGTCTACCGTGAAATTTACGATTCCCAGTTTAAGAAGGAGACTGCACAGGGAGGTGCCGACAGTGAGTAATCAAACAGGAACCCCTGCCCGCCATTCGCCGGCGCTGCGCAAGGTGCTGCATTATATCCGGCATTACCGGGTGCGTCTGGCGTTGTCGGTGCTTTTCGCTGCGCTGTCGGTCGCGCTGACGCTTTACGTCCCCCTGCTGATCGGTCGGGCGATTGACTGCATTGTCGGTCAGGGAGCGGTGGACTTCGGGCGGATTGTGCCGATTTTAGTGAGAATAGGCGTGTGCGCGGTCGCCACGGCGCTGCTGCAATGGCTGATGAATATCCTCAACAACAAGATCACCTATGAGGTGGTGCGGGATATCCGAAGGGACGCATTTGCCAGGATTGAGATATTGCCGCTGAAATACATCGACTCCCATGCCTACGGGGATATTGTGAGCCGCGTGACCGCTGACGTGGATCAGCTCGCGGACGGTCTTCTCATGGGCTTTACCCAGCTTTTCACGGGTGTGGTGACAATAGGGGGGACACTGGTGTTCCTGCTGCTGCTGCATCCCGGTATCACCGCCGTGGTAGTGGTGATGACGCCGATCTCGCTCTTTGTGGCGAAGTTTATCTCCACCCACACGCATTCCATGTTCCGTCTGCAATCGGAGACCCGCGGCGAACAGACCGCCCTGATTGACGAAATGGTCAATCATCAGAAGGTGGTGCAGGCATTCGGTCACGAGGAGGCGAATCTGGAAACCTTTGAGGAAATCAACGACCGGCTGTCGCGTTATTCGCTGCGCGCCACCTTCTTTTCTTCGCTGACCAATCCCGGCACCCGTTTTGTCAATAATGTCGTGTATGCCGCCGTGGCGCTGGCGGGTGCGCTTGCCGCCATTAACGGCACTGTCACGCCGGGCCTGCTCTCCTCCTTCCTCAGCTATGTCAATCAGTACACCAAGCCCTTCAACGAAATCTCCGGGGTCATCACCGAACTGCAAAACGCGCTGACCTGTGCCGAGCGTGCATTCGAGCTGATTGACGAGAAGCCGCAGGTTTCTGACGCCGGTCATGCCGAGCTGCCTTCGCCGGTCAGCGGCGCGGTTTCACTGGAAGATGTGTCCTTTTCCTATGACCCGTCGGTGCGCCTGATCGAAGGGCTGAACCTTACGGTGCAGCCGGGACAGCGGGTGGCAATTGTGGGACCCACCGGCTGTGGCAAGACAACGCTTATCAATCTTCTCATGCGGTTTTACGATGTGAATGACGGCTGCGTGCGGGTGGATGGGCAGGATATCCGTTCGGTCACACGGAGAAGCCTGCGCCGCAGCTATGGCATGGTGCTTCAGGAAACGTGGCTCAAAAACGGTACCGTGCGGGAGAATCTCTGCATGGGCAAGCCCGACGCGACCGATGAGGAAATGATTGCGGCGGCCAAGGCCTCCCACGCGCACATCTTCATCAAGCGTCTGCCCGACGGGTACGATACAATCATCGCGGGGGAGGGGGGAAGCCTGTCGCAGGGACAGAAACAGCTCTTGTGCATTGCGCGGGTGATGCTCTGTCTGCCGCCGATGCTGATTCTTGACGAAGCCACGTCCTCCATCGACACGCGCACCGAGCTGAAAATTCAGGACGCGTTCGCCAACATGATGAAAGGGCGCACCAGCTTTGTTGTCGCTCACCGGTTATCGACTGTCCGCGACGCCGACGTGATTTTAGTCATGAGGGACGGACATATTGTCGAACAGGGCAATCATGACGCTCTGCTGCAAAAAGGCGGATTCTACGCTAAACTGTACGGCAGTCAGTTTGAAGAGTGATACTGTCCACGGGAGATAGCTCTGTGGTTTTCCGGTTTTAAGAATAAAGCAAATTAACGTCGAAATATGTATATAGGCATCAATTATTTTCTGTTATACGTTTATTTTTGCCTTTCTGTTTTGTGATAAACAACAAAAACTGTCTGGGGATTTGTATAATCTTTTTCTGTTTAGTTGATTGTATTACGACCGAAGATATGTTATAATAAACGCAATAAAGCAAGCTCTGCTACAGTTGATTCATTTTTATCAATCGGAGGTTGATTATCCTATGGAGCGTACAATTACAGATATTGGTGCAGCGGTTGAAAGGGATTCCCTTGTTGCAGAAAAATCGAAAGGAGTCTTTGATGAAGCGATGCAGGAAAAAAACAATAATAAGGTCAAGGCTAAAAAAAGTGAGTTGAAATGGGATATTTCGGAATTCGGTCCGATTGTTCCCCTTGGCACGGATGTACTGAAAAATAAAAAGGCGTATGCATTTTTCAAAAGACTGTTTGATGTGACACTGAGTCTCTTTGCGTTGATCGTACTTATGCCCATCTTGCTGTTGGTTGCGCTGCTGATTTTCATTGATGACCCCAAGGGCAGCCCTATCTTTGTTCAGACGCGCGTGGGCAGAAACGGCAAGCTCTTCCGCCTCATCAAGTTCCGTTCCATGGTGGTCAACGCCGAGGAACTGCTGGATGATTTGAAAAAGCGCGGCATTACCATCAAAGATCCCGATGATCCCACCTACAAAATGAAGGATGACCCCCGCATTACCCGTATGGGTCGTTTTATCCGCAAGACAAGCATTGACGAGCTGCCCCAGCTTATCAATATCATTGCAGGCGATATGAGCATTGTGGGTCCCAGACCGCCGCTGCCGAGTGAAGTGGAGCAGTACAACGATTTCAGCAAGCAGCGCCTTCTGGTGAAGCAGGGGCTTACCTGCTACTGGCAGACCACCAGGGATCGCGACTACGTCCCCTTTGACGAGTGGATGAAGATGGACGTCAGATATGTGTTTAACTGCAATTTCTGGCTCGACTGCAAGCTGATCTTCAAGACCTTTAAGATTGTATTGACTGCCAACGGCAACTGATCTTGTGATTATATTATTCCCGGCGTAACACAAAGTATTTGCGTTATGCCGGGGATATTTTTTGCCTGACAATGGGGATGTTCCCGCAGAGCGGCAAACAGCAGATGTCGGTTTTGGCAATAATTTTCCTTGATTCCCGAATTCTTTTAGATACAATCACGGTTTTGCTTTTTTTATGAAAATCCTCTTGACAATTGCCCCGCTATGTACTATAATAATTGAGCAATCGGGACACCGATTGGATCAATTGAATATCGCGGGATGGAGCAGTTAGGTAGCTCGTCGGGCTCATAACCCGAAGGTCGTTGGTTCAAATCCAGCTCCCGCAACCACGTATTTTAGGCACTTCCGAGGTTTTCGGAGGTGCTTTTTTCTTGCCAAAAAAC
>CACWOA010000110.1 GCA_902762395.1 uncultured Ruminococcus sp. | reverse complement strand
CATATGAAAAAGTATGAGCCACATCCGAGAGTGCTGGCGATTTTTGAATAATCAGGGTACGGCTTGAAAAACAGGCACAAAGAAATGGTAACCCCCGTCTGCGGCGATTGACAGCAGGCGGGGGTTACTGCAAATTATCCATTATTTATCGTCATCATTTTCATAGTCGTCAAGATTGGAATAAATGGTAAAGTCATAAACGGTCTGACCATCCTCGGCGCTTTTGTTTACTCTGCCGTCCCTCAGACTCAGCATGGGACTATAAGTCAATATCCTGCCCTTGCTGTCAGTAATCACCACCTGGCAGTCGGGGAAAATATCGCTGTAATTGCACTTGACCAGGAAGGGCGCTCCGTTGTCGCTCGTGTAGAGAATATCTTCGACTTTGGCGGTAAAATCGTTTTCTTCGTCAAAGCTGATGTAATTGACTGCCACATGTGCGTTTTCGTCATAAGGAATGATCAGATACAGTTCCTGTCCGATGGGAGTGCTGGCAAAGTGGTCCTCCGGCAGCGACAGCAAAAAATCAAAGCTGTTTGCATAACCGCTCGCCTTGAAAATATTGTGATAATATTCACGGTCAACGCCGTAATCCTTGGCTTCCGCCTCCACATAGCCCAAGTACACCACGCCGCACATACAGTCTTCGTCCAGAAGTACCTGACGCTGCATAACAAAGGGATTCCAGGCGTCATCGGCGGATTTGTCGCCGCCCCTGCCTGTCGGAGCATCCGGGGATGAGGCGGTATCCGCCGACGAAACAGGCACACTGAGGTCATGCGTGCTGCCGGTTTTCTTTTTCTGTTGATTCCCGCCGCACGAAATCAGACACGCTGTTAAAGACAGCGCGGTCAAAATGGATAATAATCGAAATTTCACGAAAATACCCCCTTTTTTTATCATTGTAGCATATATTATAGGGGAAATCAACCGTTATTTTATCAAAAAAACAGTTGATTTGGCGTTACGGTCAAGAAGGAAAGGGTTTTACAGGATTTTTGTTTGTCAGAATGGCAATATTAGGGTTGATTTTAGCGAATGATTGTTGTACAATATAAGGTACCAAAATAGAGCAAACGCAGATTTGTTCGGAAAGGATTTGTCTTGGCCCGACAGAAACCTGACGCGGCGGCATGAGAAACATAACGCAGAATGAAATATATCATCGTGGATCTCGAATGGAACGGCGCAACCACGTCCGAAGGTTATTTTAACGAAATTATCGAAATCGGCGCTGTTGCTCTGGACGACAGCATGAAGGTGACGGGAGAATTTCAGTCCTTCGTCAACCCGAAGCATACCAAAAAACTGCGCGGAAGAATCAAGGAACTCACCCACATTACCAATGAGGATCTGAAGAACGCGGGAGGGTTTATCTCCGTGTTCAACCGTCTGAAAGAATGGATCGGCAAGACGGAAGACAACTGTATGCTTTCGTGGGGCAACGCGGATATTACGGTTCTCTACGAAAATTTAGAGCGTTACCATATGCTCGATGAAATCTACGTCATCAGGCATTATTGTGACGCGCAGCTTTTGTGTCAGAAGGCAGTGGATATTCCGCTCACCAAGCAGGTGGGACTTTCCGCTTTCGCTGAGCAGATCGAGGTAACGCCCGGCGACGATCAGCTTCACCGCGCAATCGGAGACAGCCGGCTGACCGCTAAGTGTGTGACAAAGCTGTTTACGCCGGAATTGTACAAAGAATTTGCCAAAAAGGCAGACCGGATTTTTTATGAGCGCATGAATTTCAAGTCCTATTGTATTCAGGATCTGAATGACGAGCGGATCAAACAGAGCAGCTTTATGACCGAATGTCCCGAATGCCATGTGTATCTCAAGCGCATGACCCGCTATACCTGCCGCAACAAAAAGCATTACGCGCGGTATCGCTGCGGTCTTTGTGCGGCGGAGTACAACATCTCCCATGTTTTCAAGATGACGTATGACGGGCTGGAGCATCGCTGTATGCTCATCCCTGTGAGTACAGGCGTCAATGCGGGGGAAAGTGAGGCGGAACCCCTGGCACAGCAAGCGGAAGAAAATCCCCCGTCGGAGCAGACGACGGATGAATAAACCATACGGCAGGCGGCAATGTCTTTCGTTGCCGCCTGCCGTATTTTGACCGGAATGAGAATGAAAAGGAGAGAAGAGGAAACATCTATGGAAAAATGTAAGCTCTGTCCGCGGATGTGCGGCGCGGTTCGCGGCGCCATCCGGGGCGAAGGGTTCTGCGGCTGCGGCACCACCCCGGTCATCTCCCGCGCGGCGCTGCATATGTGGGAGGAACCGGTCATCAGCGGCACACACGGTTCGGGTACGATCTTTTTCAGCGGCTGCACGCTGGGCTGCGTCTTTTGCCAGAACTTCGCCATTTCTTCCTCCCTGCGCGGTCGGGCTGTCACGCCGGACGGTCTGGCGGAAATCATGCGTGAGCTGGAAGCGCAGGGGGCGCACAACATCAGCTTTGTGACGGGGACGCAGTACATCCCCGCCATTATCGAGGCGCTGCGAATTTACCGCCCGCATGTGCCTACCGTGTGGAACAGCGGCGGCTATGAGCGCGTGGAGACGCTGCGCGCGCTGGCGGATTGGATTGACATATGGCTGCCGGATTACAAATTCGCGCTACCGGAAACCGCGCGGAAATATGCCCACGCGCCGGATTATCCCGAAGCGGCGATGCGGGCAATCCGGTTCATGTGCGAAGTCGCGGGAACAAGCGTGACCGAAAACGGCGTCATGCAGCGCGGCGTGATCGTGCGGCATCTGGTGCTGCCCCGCAATCTCCGCAATTCGGTGGCGGCGCTGCGGAGACTGCGCGCCGAGCTGCCGGAATGGGTGTCCGTCAGCGTGATGAGCCAGTACACACCGAGCGGCAGGACAGAGGATTTTCCCGAACTGGCGCGCCGTCTGAACGAACGGGAATATCAAAAAATCTGCGATATCGCTGACGACCTGGGAATAGAGGGCTTCCGTCAGGAGCTCTCCTCCGCGAGCGAAGAATATGTCCCTTCGTTTGATCTGAGCGAATTGCCCTGACACTTCACACGGTATTTTTCATTTTATATTTATATTCAAGTCACATATTTCTCAATCAAACGTGATATTCTTGATGATGTATGATTTTAAGAACAAGGACGGGGTTGCGATGATCAAGGTCAGACACCTGACAAAAAAATACGGCAGCATCACGGCGCTCGACGACGTGAGCTTTTCCGTCAAAAAAGGGGAGATCGTGGGATTCCTCGGTCCCAACGGCGCGGGAAAAAGCACGGCGATGAATATCATTACCGGCTATCTTTCCTCTACCTCCGGCAGCGTTTCCATTGACGGCTACGACATTCTCGACGAGCCGACCGAGGCAAAGAAAAGGCTGGGATATCTGCCCGAAATACCGCCGCTTTATCCCGATATGACGGTGGACGAATATCTGGATTTTGTGTATGAACTCAAAGGCGTCAAGCAGAAAAAAGAGGCGCATTTCAATGAAATCTGCGAGCTTGCACGCATTACCGCGGTAAGGGGCAGGCTCATCCGCAATCTTTCCAAGGGCTACCGCCAGCGCGTCGGTATCGCGCAGGCATTGGTGGGCAATCCGCCTGTGCTGATTCTGGACGAACCCACCGTGGGGCTTGACCCGAAACAGATCGTGGAAATGCGCACGCTGATTCAAAAATTAGGTCAGCAGCACACCGTCATTCTCTCCTCACACATTCTCAGCGAAGTGCAGGCGGTCTGCGGCAGGATCATCGTCCTCAACAACGGACGACTCATTGCCGACAGCACCGCGGAACATCTGAGCGACCGTCTCGGAGACGGCAGCACACTGATCCTGCGCGCCGTGGGAGAGGAGAAGGAGATTCAGGCGGCGCTGCAATCGGTCAGATCGGTCAAGCGATTTTCCAGGACGGACACAGCGGGGAAGACAAAAACGTATTCTCTTACGCTCACGCCGTCCGAAAGCGCGCGTTCCGAGCTTTTCTTCGCCTTTTCCGCGCGGAAAATCCCGATTGTGGAAATGAAAAGCGCCGAGTATTCGCTCGAAGATATTTTCATTTCCCTGGTGAACCAAAAAGATAAAAAGTAGAAAGAGGGGCGTTATCGCACTGTGAAAGCTGTTTATAAAAGAGAACTGAGCGCCTGCTTCCGTTCCGCCACGGGTTATCTTTTCGGCGCGATCTATCTTTTCTTCTCCGCGATGTATTTTAATTCCGTACTCGCGGGAGGGCAATCTTCCGAGTTCCCGCAGATTTACGCGGGTATGCTCAATCTCGTGCTTCTCATGCTGCCGCTGCTCACCATGCGGCTCTTCAGTGAGGAACGCAAGTACAAAACCGATCAGATTTTATTCACTTCTCCGGTGGGTATCACGCCGCTGGTCATGGGCAAATTCCTGTCGGCGCTGACGGTCTATTTCGGCTGCACGCTGCTCACACTGGTCTATGCCGTGGTGTTCTGTTTCTTTGCGTCTCCGTCGTGGCCGCTGGTCATCGGCAATATCTTCGGCGCGACTCTTTTCGGCGCGGCGTTTATTTCGGTGGGTATGTTCATCTCCTCCATGACCGAAAGCCAGTTTGTGGCGGCGATGGGTTCCTTTTCCATTGCAACCATTTTCGTGATATTGGACGTTATCCCTTTGGTGACGGACAACGCGCTGGTGGTCGCGCTGGTCAACAATATCTCGTTTGTGGGACGTTACACGCCTTTTACCAAAGGCATACTCGATTTTTCCAGCATTACGTTTTTTGTCAGCATCGCCGCGTCGTTTATTTTCCTGACGGTGCGTGTGCTGGAAAAACGCCGCTGGAGCTGACAGGGAGGTGTCTGCATTGCATCAGAAGAAAAACGAAAAAAAGACGACGGCAAACGTCAAACCCGCCGATTCCGGCAAACCCAAGCATCCCGCGAGGGCGGGCGGCTCCTGGTGGGCGCGCTTGAAAGAGCGCGTCGGACGCACGGTTTATCTGATACGCACCAGCAGCCGTTTCCGTCACGGCACCATGGCGACCGTGATGACGGCGGTATTCTTTGTGTTCGTGGTGCTGCTCAATATCGTGGTGATGAAGCTGAGCGAGCGCTATTCCTTTATGAGTGTGGATATGACCGAGGATCAGCGGTACACCCTCACCGACACGACCAAGGAACTGCTCAGCGGTATCAACGAACGAGTGGAAATTGACATTCTGGCGACGGAAGCCCAGTGCAGCAAGTCCTCCGCGCTGATTTCGGACGAATACGGGCAGATTCCCATCGCGCACGAGATTATCAAGCGGTACGCGCAGCAGAATAAAAACATCACCATCAATTACGTCGATCTCAGCAAGACCCCCGCGTATGTCATGCAGTTTCCCGAATACAGCGACGTGCTGGATTATTATTCGGTGGTGGTCAAATCGACGCGGCGCACACGGGTAACGTCGTTTTTTGAAATGCTGCCCGCTCTCACTGCCACTACAACGGCCTACGACAGCACGACCCAGAGTGAAGCGGTCGCGCAGTCCTACACCGAAACCTATATGACGTCCCTGATCAAGACCGTCACGATGGACAAAACCCCGGTGGTGGCGTTTGTGGACGGACTCAATGTGGACGGCAACAGCGCCGATCTGGTGTCGGCGCTCCAATTGAACGGCTACGATGTGCAGGTGACAGATATCCGCAAGGAGGATTTCCCGCAGAATACCGATATTGTGATGATGGCGGCGCCCACGACCGACCTCAACAAGGCGCAGGCGGAAAAGCTCGATCAGTTTTTAAACAGTTCCAGCGGCAACAAGACACTGCTGGTCTTTTCCTCGTCGGTCATGTCCAAGCAGATGAGCGCTTTCACCGCGCAGATGGAGGAAAGCGATTACACGCTCAATCTCATCGACCGCATGAATTATCCCGCTGTCATCAACGCGGTGGCGCTTAACCTCGTGTATAAGGAAAAGGGCAGCACCGATGTGGCGGCGATTCTCACCTCATCCGCCGACGCTTATGTTTGCAATGCCTCGACCGCGTTTGACAAATCCAAGTACACCGAGGCGGACAAGGACACCCGCACGCTGATGGCGGCTTCCACCACTTTCCGCGATACGCTCGACGGGGGACAACTGCGCACCGACGTTATTGTCGCGCCCGACAGCCTGTATGCGCCGGAGTTTCTCAATGCGGACATTTACGGCAACTACAATCTGATGCTTAATGTCTTTAACCAGCGCAGCGGTCTGGACACCGACAACGTGGATATCGAAGCCAAACCGCTTTACTCGGTGGATTTTTCGGTGGATATGCAGACACTTTCCATCCTCAGCAATATTTTCGGTTATGTGATTCCGCTGGCGGTGCTTCTGGCGGGACTGGTTGTGTATTTCAGGAGGCGCAGACTGTGAGCAAAAAAAGACGCAACTTATGGCTGCTGATCGCCCTGACCGTCGTAATGGGAGGCGCGTTGTGGCTCTTGCTGCGCGGCGGCGGGGAAGAGGGGCATACCCACGCGCATGACGTGTCCGACAGTGACGAGAGCGGTCGCCAGTCGGGTATTCTGGTAAATGAAGCGCAGGAAGACCTGCAGGGGCTTGTCTTTCGCAATGAAAACGCCGAATACACCGCCTATCTCAACGAAACGTCGGGACAGGTTGCCTTCCGCGAACTGGAGGGATACCCCGTCAACGAAAACTTTATGGAATACGTCTGGTTTTCGGTGCCGCAGATGCTCTATCAGGACTTCGCCGTAACGGACCAGGTCGTCGTAGTTGTAGCCTTGGACAACAATGCGCTGGCCCTTGTAAAAGGCTGCGTTGACATTGTTGTTGAAGCTTTGGCCCGTGACCTCATGGAGCAGCTCCCGGAACGCGAAGCCCGAGTCATCACAGGCATTTTCGGCATCAACCAGGAAGCTCCGCAGACACTCCGCGAAGTGGGCGAATCCATGAACATTTCCCACGAACGCGTGCGTCAGTTGCGCGACCAGGCTCTCCGCCGTATCCGCAAGTACAACAGCAAGGACTTCTTGCAAGAAAAGAAAGACGCATTCTTGGCTGCTATTAATAAGTAGTTAAAAGCCAAAATTAAACTTGTCATGCCCGCCGGAACCCGAGCTGCCTGCACTGAGCAACGCCGAAGTGAGCGCAGTCGAAGTAAGCGGGCATCTCCTTTTTATGGCGAATGCGCTACCGGCAAGCGTTCAGCACGTCAGTCACGATGCTGTCCATGAAAATCCAGCCGCGTCCTTGTAAAGCAAGGACGCCTTTTTCAATTGTCGCATAACCTTTATTGATCCACGGCTCATAGCCTTCCGGCGAAACGAAAATTCCGTCAGCGGCGAGCGCGTTAAGATCAAGGCCGGAGCGTTGGCGTAGCGAAAGCCAAACGCGTTCCGTCAAGATGTCGTCTTTGTCCAAAT
>CACWOA010000109.1 GCA_902762395.1 uncultured Ruminococcus sp. | reverse complement strand
GCGCAGGAATACTTGGTGTATTCCAAGCTTTGACAACGAAGTCAGAGCCGAAAAAGACAAGTCAGATTGTTCAGATTATTTTTGAACAGTGCCTTAGCGAATCCGGCGAATGTTATCACCAAAATTGATTTCCGTGGGGGGGAAAAATGCGACTCTTGACATATCGGCGCGATAAGTGTAAAATGTAATAGTTAATTTGGACGGGGGACGAAGGTTCCTCCCGTCAGCGGAAGAGGCGTTGGAATCCATCATGAGAAATAATACCGTAAAAAAACACATCGTCTGTTTTTTCTGTGTCATTTGCGCAGCCGCATTGCTCGGCGGGTGCGCGCTGCCTACCTACAACCTGTCTTTTGACGGTACGCCTTCCAAAGGGCTTGACACTTTTATGAGAGCCTTGATTGACGGGGACGACAAGAAAACGGGCGGTATGATTTACAATTACGCCTGGGACGGGTCCTCCTCCCTTGCGGGCGAAACTTTGGGTAAAAACGACAGGGCGATTCTGGAATGCCTGCGGTCGGGCAGAAGCTATCGCATCGACGAAACGTCCGAGCGGATCGTGGACAGTCATCACGCGACCGTTACAATGGAATTTACCACGTTTGACATCGGAAAATTCCGGGACGAGCTTTCCGGACAGGTGGTTGCGCAGGTGCAGCAAAGGCAGTTTGAAGGAACGGTTTTTGAGGAAGCTTCCGAGATTGACCCGATTGTGGAGGAAATCAAGGCACGGTTACTGAGGTCGCCGCAGCAGTTTCAGACCACCGCTTCTTTTGAGGTGGAGATGATCAGCCATCAGGGACGCTGGAAGGTCGTGCTGACGAACGAGCTTTACAGTGCGCTGACCGGATATGCGGTGTGAGGAGGATAACGGGATGAAACGTAAAAAAATTGTCGGATTATCCGCCGCTGCCGTTTGTTTTTCCCTGGTCGCCGCTGTCCTGCTGCCCTCCGACAGCAAGACCAGCCTGTCGGACGCCTATCCGGATAAGCGGTCGGTTTCGCAGGATGTGGAAAACGCGGTGCTGCATATGAGCGACGACATATACGCGGAAATTTTCTCTTTGCCCAAGGTGTACACCCTGCCGTGGACGCTCGCCGCCGGACCGCAGCCCAATCCTGCCGGATTTACGGAGGACACCTATCAGGATAAGACCATTACGGTAAAATGCTGGAGGGAAACCATCGCGATTTCTCCTCAGAAAAGTGTGTCCGCCAACTTCGCGGATATTACGATAGCCCATCCTACACAGCTTCGCACGGCGTTTGCGGGAGGGAGCTACGGCAACTCCAAGCGTGAATATACTTCCGTGATGGCCGCTGCCAATCACGCGGTTCTCGCTGTCAACGCGGATTTTTACAATTGCCGCACAGAGGGAATCATTCTCCGTCAGAATACGCTTTATCGCAGCAAGGCATTCGGCATTGATACGCTGCTGATAGATGACCATGGAAATTTTATCGTGATGAAGGATACCGAAATTCTCAAAAGCGGCTACCTCGAAAAAAACCGGATTTATCAGTCGATTGCCTTCGGTCCCGAGCTGGTCAGGGACGGCAAGGCGGTTCACAAGAAATCGCGTGAGTACAGCAGCGTTCCCTGCGGTCACTATGCCGACAATCCCCGCACCGCAATCGGTCAGCTCGGTGAATTGCATTACCTGGTGTGTACGGTGGACGGGCGCTCTTTTTCGTCGGCGGGATGCTCCACCAACGAACTGGCGGATATCATGGAGCAGAAAAAGTGTGTGACAGCCTATAATCTTGACGGCGGTCAGTCCACCGATATGGTGTTTCACGACAAAATTTACAACGCGGTTTCCAACGGCGGCGAACGCAGACTCAGCGATATTATTTATTTTGCCACGGCGGTGCCGGAGGAAGAATGGCAGTAAGGGTTTTTAGGCGCTCTCACATTCGTTCGAGCTAAGGCACTGTTCAAAAATAATCTGAACAATCTGACTTGTCTTTTTCGAGCTTGGAATACACCAAGTATTCCTGCGCTTGTCCGCCTTGTCATAGCCGAAAAATCCTGCGTCATCTTTGTCCATCTTATTTCCTCACAGTGCCTAAGAGAATAGTGAATGGTGAAGAGTGAATAACGAATAGTGGCGGAATGCGCTGTTTTCCCCAGGCGCCTTGAAATATAATATTCAGCGCTTTGCGCTCCTTTATTATTCATTTTTCAGTCTTAAGTTTTCAGTTAGCGCAGCTCCGCTGCGCGCTCAATTTTTCATTTATTCCCGTATTTTCCCGTTTTTTCAACTATTACAATCGGCTAAGTAACGGATTTTTACAGGAGGAGCGGCAGATGTCCGATCATACGATGTTTCTGGATTTTGGTTTGTTTAGTATAAATTGGTATGGCTTGATGATGGGCGTTACCGTGCTGCTGACGGCAGGCTTGTATGTCCTTTTGAGAAGACGGCAGGGAGAGAACGCCGAGAACAGTCTGACAACGGCGCTGATCGCCATGCCCGCAGCGCTCGTCGGCGCACGCGTGTTTTACTGCTGGTTTGCCAAAGCGCTGTTTGCGGGCGGCGTGATAGAAATGATGAACCTCCTGACCGGAGGATATGCGTTGTACGGCGCGCTTCTCGGCATTCTGCCGGTCATATCGGCGCGAGGGCTGCGCGGGGGAAAATCCCTTCCCGCCATGCTCGACGCGGTCTGTCCTCCCCTGTCTTTCGCCATTGCCGCTGAGAAATGGGCAGGTCTCATCAACGGCAGCGATATCGGGTTTTCCGTTTCCGCCCCGTGGGTACAGCGCTTTCCCTTTTCTCTCTTGTCCGCCGCGGATCAGACCTATTATCTGTGGGTCGGTTTTTTTGAAGGTCTGACGGCAGCGATTCTTTGCGCGGCGCTGGCGGCGGTCTTTCTGACGCAATACCCGCAGGGGCGCAGCGGGACGCGCCGCGGCGATGTGACGCTTCTGTTTATGATGGGCTATGGTTTCTCGCAGTCCTTCTGGGAGAGTATGCGGGATGATTCGCTGTTTATGGTGACGCTGGGGTTTGTGAGAATCAACCAGATCATCAGCATTGTGATGGCGGCTGCCGCCCTGATCCTGCTGATGGTCAGAAGAGGCAGACGCAAGGGTGTTTCGGCGGCAGACATAGGGCTGTGGACACTCTGCGGAGCGGCGCTCGCTCTCGCGGTGTACTGCGAATTTACCATGAACGCCGTGTCGATGACGAGGAACTACATTCTGCTGGCGGTTTCCCTTTCGTCGATGCTGACGGCGGGAGTGCTGCTGCTGGTCGAAAGCCGCAGGCACACTGCGGACGAACGGAGCAGCGCGCTGCCCGACCGGAAGCGCCTCGGCGATACGCAATCCGGGCAGAACACACCGACCGATCCGGCGGACGGAGCGGCGGACGGATTCGCGTCGATTGACGTGGACGGGCTTGATCTGGATGAACTCAAATCGCTGCGCTGACGGAACGTTCCCATTCAACCGAAATGCAAACGGAGAGGATGCTTTGAAGACAATGGTTGCTTATAAAAAAAAGGCGGCGGCGCTGGGTTCGCTTCTGGCGCTGGCGGTGATATGCGTCGTCTGTGTATTCAGTCTGTGCGCCTGCGAGGAACAGAACGCCCCTGTGGTTTCCGACGAACCTGCTCTCTCCGGCACGGATATCATAATCAATGAGATTCTCGCGTCCAACAGCAAGAGCGCGAAGTCCTATGACGGGCGGTATTACGACTGGGTTGAAATGTATAATCCCACCGCCGAAACGGTGGCGCTGGACGGGTATTTCCTTTCGGACAGTCTGGAGGAAGTACAGAAGTTTTCGCTCGGCGGGCAGAAGATCGAGTCGGGCGGCTACCTGGTGATTTACTGTTCGGGACTCAACATGACCGACCAGACCGGGATGCTGCATACCAATTTCAAGCTGTCCGCCACCAACGGCGAGACGCTGTATCTTTCCAACGCGTCGTCGATTTCCTCCGTGAGGGTGCCTCCCTCCAAGCCGGATGTGTCCTATGGACTCGACCGCGCCGGAAGGGAATATGTCTGGTATGAGGTTCCTACGCCGGGGGCGAGAAATACGGGCGAATCACAGATGTTGAAAAATGACGTCGTGATCAATGAATACATGATTTCCAACACCTTTACGCTGTATGACTGCGAGGGGGATTACGGCGACTGGGTGGAGCCCGCTGATCTGAGCGGATGCGGTCTGACAGACGATGAAAACGATCCCATGCGCTATGTGTTCCCCGACGGAACCATCATGGAGCCTGACAGTTATCTGCTGATTTTCTGCGACGGAAAAGACAAGACCGACAGCAGCGGTATGCTTCACACCAATTTTTCCCTCAGCGCCGCGGATGGCTCGGTTTCACTGTTTACCCCTGACAGGATTTTATCCTGCCGGGCGGATATCATCGCGCTTCCCGACAATATCTCCTGCGGGAGAGCGGAGGGCGAGGAGGAAATGAAACTCTTTCCCCGTCCTACGCCCGGCAAACCGAACGCGACCAGATGGGCGGAGCTTTCCGCCAAGGTGACACCGGACATCAACGACGGCGTGCTGATCAGCGAGACGCTTTCCGCTTCGAGCGCCAAAAAGCTCAAGTATAAAAAGGATTATATCGAAATTGCCAATATGACCAAAAACGCGGTCAATATCGGCGGTTATACGCTGGCGCAGCGCCCCGGCGAGGTGTTTTTTACCTTTCCCGATTTAGAACTTCAGCCGTCGGAATGCGTGGTCGTTTACTGTGACGGAACGACGGAGAACAAGGACAGGGAAAATCTGCACGCGCCTGTCAAGATCAGTACCGCCGGCGAGGAGTTTTATCTGGCAAATGCTTCGGGCAGAATCTGCGACGTCTATTTCTCGGGAAAAGGGAGACAGGGTATGTCGAGCGGACGCATTGGTCGGGACACCACCCAGCGCGTTTTCTTCGCGGAACCGACCCCCGGCAAGGTGAACAGCGGTTCCTATTACACATCCTTTGCACCGGTTCCCGAATTCAGTGTTGACGGCGGCGTCGTGAAAAGCGGTACCGCCGTCAGGCTTTCCGCCCCCAAGGGCTTCACGATCGTTTATACGACCAACGGCTCGGAACCTACCGCTTCTTCCAAGGTCTACAAGTCTCCCATCAAAATCAAAAAGAACACCGTGATCCGGGCGGCAGCGTATGCGGAGAAAGCCGCCATCAGCGAATGCGCGACCCAGACCTATCTGGTCAAAAATCCCCACTCCCTCCCTATCGTCTGTCTGTCCGGCAATAAGGAAAACCTGATCGGCAGCGGCGGAATATTAAAAGAGGTTGACAATTGGTCGGAATACAAGGTTCACTTTGAATATCTGGATGAGAAGGGCGTAAAAGGCGTGGAGTTCGAGTGCGGCGCACGTCACTTCGGCGCTTATTCGCTGAAAATGTCCCAGAAGGGCATCAAGCTGTCGCTGCGGGAAATCTACGGACAGACCGAGGTCAGTTACCCCTTCTTCAACGAAAACGAAAATGCCGCGACGACCTTTTCCACCCTGCTGCTGCGCCCCAGCGGTCAGGACCAGGACCGCGCCAAACTGAGAGACGAGCTTGTCCCCGCGATTATCCGGGGGCAGATTGACATCGACTATCAGGAATACCGCGCCTGTGCGCTCTATGTGGACGCGCAGTACTGGGGACTGTATTACATCCGTGAGCATCTCGGCGGCGAATATCTGGAAACATACTACGGTTATGAGGAAGGAACCTACGATCTTGTCAAGTCGCAGCTTTTCGCGCAGGAGGGAAGTCTCGACGCCTACATGAAGCTGACCAGCTTCTGCAAGAAAAACGATCTGACCGTCAAGGAAAACTACGATTACATCTGTTCGGTGGTGGATATTGATTCCCTGATTAATTTCTGGACGCTGGAAACCTATTTCGGCAACTTTGATTCCGGCAATATTCGCTGCTACAAGCCCAAAAAGGGCGGAAAATGGCGCTGGATGATCTATGACATGGACTGGGCCATGGTGGGTGTAAACACTATGAAAAACAGAAACTACATCGACGAACATCTGCTTGACCCGGGCGGTCACGGCGCCGCCCATTTTGACAACGCGATTATACGGAACCTTCTGAAAAACGAGGAATTCAAACAGCGTTTTCTCACGTTGTACTGTCACCATATACAGTACACCTTTGCGCCCGAAAGAACCGTTCCGATTCTCAACGCGATGGCGGACAACATTGACAATGAGATCAAGCTTAACCAGGATGTGTGGAAAAAGCCGATTTACAAGGATTGGAAGAATTATACCGTTCCTTTTTTGCGGAAATTCCTTCAGGAAAAACCGGCGATCGCTTACACGCAGCTCCAGAAAAGCTTTAAGCTTAAAAACGGCGAGCTGGAACAATACAAAGCGCTGGCGGCGCAATACAAGGCGGAGAAGGAGGCAGCCGCGCAAGCGGCGGATTGAGTTATCCGCACCATGTTGACGAAAAAGGAAAATGCCACAGGGCTGTCGCGCGGGGTGATGATTCCCTGCGAGGCAGCCCTGTTTTCTTTGATATGCTTTTTCTTTTTATTCCCCATCCGTCACACTCCGTTTCCCCCCTGTCTTCCCTTCTTTCCCTCCTTCACGGGTCATCGGAAGTGTCTTTTAAGAGCATATACCGCTTTAAAAGACCGTCTTGCAGCAAGGGAGGGTGGAACCGCACGGCGGCGGCGGAAGTGCATAACGTGTCAGGATTTGCCATATGGTAAGGCGAATCCTTTTTTCATCCGGAAAAATGATTTCCGTGTTACAAATGATACAGCCGTTCGGCGTTGCCGTGCATGAGCAGCTCATAGTCGTCAGGGGACACCCACTGCCGGAACTCGCCAAAATAGGTGCGATAGAAGGGGTGGGCATAGGTGTCCACGCCGTCGATGGGATTATCCGTGCCAAAGAGCAGCTTATGTGCGCCGTACTTTTTCATGAGTTTCAGCCCTGCTTCCGGTTCGACCCATGCCGTGTCGCCGTAGAGATTGGGGAGCGAGCCGATCAGTTCGATGGCTTCGTTATGATCGGTGCCAAGACCGACGTGCGCCATGATGAAATTGACGCGCGGGTGCGCCTTCGCCGCTTCATAGACGAAGCCGACTCCGGAAAATTCGTCGCTTGCCGTGTGAATGAGAATCGGCAGCTCCTTTTGGGCGGCGTAGGAAAGATAGGGTTCGACCTCCGGCGCGGTCATGGGCAGCATGGAGTAAAAGGGGTGGAATTTCAGCCCCTTGATGTATGAACCGCCCTCGCGCAGCAGCTTTTCAAATTCGTCATTGAAGCCTTCGGTGTGCGGTTTGCACCATGGCAGCACGCCGATGCGCCCGTCGTATTGGCGGGCAAATGCCACCGTCTCCCTGTTGCCGCTGTACTGCGTGTATGCCCAATCGTCAGGAAGCGGTCGGTGTTCCTGGTCAAATTCCACACCCAGTCCGCTCGACACCAGTGAATAGGATATGCCGTAGCGCTCCATGGATTCGATCACATAGGACGGGCGCATATCGAACGGTCCCAGCTGCCCGATGTGGACGTGTTCATCAATGATTTTCATGCACAACGCCTCCGTGCGCTTATAATTGAATGATCTTATTGTAAATCGCGGTGTGACTCTCGTCGATGCGCCAGTCAATGTGGAAATGCCCGAAATACCAGTGCCGGTAGCCGACGGTGTTCCTGATCTCCTCTAAGAAGGGCATCAGCGCGTCGTCATGCGTTTTCTCAATGCTGATCATGGACGCGAGCGAAAGCGGCGCGTCGTGGGTGATGATGAGGTCAACCTGATTGTCGTTGACGGCAAGATTCTGACGGGCGCGGGTGAGCTCCTCCGCGCTGGGCATTTCCTGCGGCCACCATGAGATTCCCTCGCGGCGGTAGGCTTTATCGGAGGAATGCGCGCCGCCCATGGCGAAGAGCTTCATGCCTTCGAGATCGTAGACATAGCCTCGCATGAGGTGGATGACCGAGGGGCGGATATACTGCACCTTGCCGCCGTTCCAGCTGCATTCCTCATATTGCGCGAGCGCATCGAAATTCTCGTGGTTGCCGTCGATAAAGAGGGTGGTGAAGTTCTTTTCCTCCAGCCAGTCCAGCCAGTAGTTGTCCTTTTGTGTGCCGTACCACACGCCGCCGAAGTCGCCGCAGATGATGACATAGTCGTTTTTGGTCAGGTCTTTTTGCTGCGGGAAATTTTTGGCGTTGAGCTTGGAAATATCAATGGGAATGTGTGTGTCTCCTGTTACATAAATCATAGGGAATCCCTGCCTTTCTTTTATGATTTTCCCCTTTGTTATTTATTATACTACAAAAGCCGTCGTTTTTCAATACGTTATTGTGATATTTTGTTGTTTTTTTATTCTTTTTGTATTTTATTAAAACTCGCAGGAGGGCTAAGGAATTCCGTGAGGTTTGCATTGATTTGCAGTAATGGCTGTGTTACAATGGCATCGTAAAAAAATGCGGCTGACGGAAGGCACAGGAACCCCGTCAGGTTTGCATTGATTTGCAGTAATGGCTGTGTTACAATGGCATCGTAAAAAACGGCGTAAGAAAGAAAAGAGTGGCTCTGGCTGCTCTTTTTTTATTGCCGTCCTGTGGGAGGTGAAACGGATTTGACGGAAAACGAAATGGCAGCGGCAGAACCAAATGCTTCCGACGGCAAAAAGCCGAGCCGACAGGGCAAACTGAAAAAAAGCCTGAAACGGCTGCTTGATCTGCCTGCTTCGGATGAAAAGCTGCGGGCGTTGGGACTGCCGCCTGAGGAAACGGACAATTATATGCTGGTCGCGCTGGCGGTATTTCAGAAGGCCGCCGCGGGAGACATTAAATTTGTGCAGGAACTGCGGCATATCATCGGGGACAATGAAACCGATCTCGACAGGCGCACCAATCTGGCGCAGCTCGAAAAGATCAGGGCGCAGACCGAGGAGATACGGCACAAGATGGACGACGGCAGCGACGGCGATGACCAACTGCGCCGCGAATTGATCGACGTACTCAACGGGGCCGCCGCCGACTGGGACAGCGAATGATAACGGAAAGAAGGTGAAACATGAAACAGCCGAATCATCAGAAAAAACGAAAATCGACATTCCGCTTTCGGACGTTTTCTCCGAAACAAATGAAAGTCATGACCTGGTGGCGCGACGGCTCCCCCTTTGCCGACTATGACGGCATTATCGCGGACGGCGCCATCCGTTCGGGAAAAACGCTGAGTATGTCGATCTCCTTTGTCATGTGGGCGTGCGAACGGTTCAACGGCGCAAGCTTTGCCATCTGCGGCAAAACGGTGACTTCGCTGCGCAGAAATGTGATCACGCCGCTGATGGGGATGCTGCCGGCACTGTCCTGTCAGTTTGAAGAGAAGCATTCCGAGAGCATGATGACCATTCGCCTGGGACAGCACGTCAACGACTTTTACCTTTTCGGAGGAAAGGATGAGGGGTCGCAGGCTTTGATTCAGGGCATTACCCTCGCCGGGGTCTTTTTTGACGAGGTGGCGCTCATGCCGGAATCCTTTGTCAATCAGGCAACGGCAAGGTGCTCCGTCGAAGGGGCGAAATGGTGGTTCAACTGCAATCCCGAGGGTCCCTTCCACTGGTTCAAGCGCCAGTGGATTGACCGCGCGGATGAGCGGAGACTGCTGTATCTGCATTTTGTCATGACAGACAACAAGACCCTTTCAGAGAGAACGCTGGAAAAATACAGGAATATGTACACGGGCGTGTTTGCCCAGCGGTTTATCGAGGGCAAATGGGCATTTGCCGACGGGGTGATCTACTCGATGTTTTCGCAGGAAGAGCACGTCGCTGACACGGCGGATTTTGTGCCGGAGCGGGAACTTATTGCCGTGGATTACGGTACGTTTAACCCCTGTGTATTTCTGCACATCCTTGCGGCGGGAAAAGGCGACGGAATCGCACATTTCATTGACCGCGAATATTACCACAGCGGCAGGGACACGGCGGGCAGCGTCGGTATTCCCAAGGATGACGGACAGCGGGCGGAAGGATATCCCCATCATCGTTGACCCCTCCGCCAGTTCCTTCATCACACGGCTGCGGCACGACGGCTTTACCAATGTCTGTCCCGCGAAAAATGCCGTGAGCAAAGGGATTTCCGCTGTATCGTCCGAATTTTCCCAGAGGAGGCTGACCATATCCCCCGCCTGCTGTCACACGCTGCGGGAGATTCCTTCCTATGTGTGGGATGTGCGGCACGCTGAAAGCTGCGGACAGGATCGTCCGCTAAAGGAAAACGACCATTGCTGCGATGCGATGCGCTACGGTGTATATTTCGACATTCTCACCCATGCGAGCGCCCGCCCGTCGTTTTCCGGACGGGGAAGTCGGTAGTTAGTGGAGAGTGAGGAGTGGTCAGTGAGAGAGTGGGAAGAAAAACGAAGCGCAATTAGCGAGTGTCTTTGTTTTTCAACTATGACTATCGGCTATTCATACTTTTTTAAAGGGGGTTTTTGATGGAATTGCCTATGAAAATCCTTCTTGCCGAGCTGTCGGGGCTTTACGGACAGGCGGTGCTGGAGGATATCGGAAAAACCATTCGACTGTATGATTTTTATGACGGGAAGGGGCAGGATTGGGCTGTCGCGACAAATCTTGATTACAGACCCGCCAAAAAGCGCGTCAATCTCGTCAAAAAGCTGATTAAGCGCGAGGCGGGGTTTATGTTCGGCAGAACCCCCGAAATCAACCTTCGGGGCGGTAACGCGGAGGAAACGGCGCGTGCGCAGGAGGTGCTGGACAGAATTTTAAAAAATTCCGGCTTTCGGAACAAGCTGATCCAGGCGGCCAGGGACTGCTTTATCGGCAAGCGCGTCGCGCTGAAGGTGAGCGGCGGTCGGGGCAAAGAAACGCGCGTCTCTTTCCGTCCGTCCTTCGAGTTTGTCTATGACACGTCCGATGACGACTGCGATACGCTAGAGAAAATTATCTTCTTTTATCAGATCAATGACGAACCGGAGCGAAAAGACCAGCGCATCTGGCGACAGAAGTATTTTATGCGGGACGGACGCTGCCTTCTCAATGAGGGGATTTACGACGGCTTCGGACAATTGCTCAAGGGTGGTGACGATGTAGATACGGGGCTGGATTTCATCCCCTGTTATGTCATTGTCAACGACGGTCTGACCGGGGATATGATGGGCGAAAGCGACGTCGAAGAACTGATGGATTTGCAGAACGCGTATAATCATCTCAATTCCGACGACGCGGATGCGCTCAAGTTCAATATGTTCCCGCAGACGGTCGCCATCGACGCAAAAGCGGAATCGCTGGAAAATCTGCGGCTGTCGCCCGGCGCTCTGGTCGATTTGCAGACCGATCCCGTCGTGATGGGAGATACCGTATCGAGACAGGCCAAGCTGGAAAAGCTGGAGTCGTCCTTCGGGTATTCTGACCGCTTTGAGGCCGCCATCAATCGCACAAAGAACGATATGTATGATCTTCTCAGTGTACCCAATATCAGTCTGGAACAGCTTAAAGGACTGATGCAGTCCGGCAAGAGCATGAAGGCGCTGTATTGGGAACTCATTACCCGCTGTGAGGAAAAATGGGCTTCGTGGCATCCTGCCCTCGAATGGCTGGCGCATACGGTGCTGAAAATGCAGGCGGTTTACGCGGGGTTTGCCATGCCTATCCCCTATACCGTGGAAATCGAGCATCTGTACCCCATCCTCGAGGATGATTTCGATGAGATGAGCAACGATTTGCGGGAAGTGGCTGCCAATGTCCGCAGCCGCAAAAGCTATATCAACAAGTGGGGTACCGCGCCCGACGCGGACGAGGAACTGCGGCAGATTCTGCGGGAGCAGTCTATGACGCCCGACGGCAACGGTTGATCTTTCCTATGCCCAACACTCTAATGGCATAAAGAAACTAAACTTTGAGGATGGACGGTCGTGACATTCCTCTGTGCCGGAATCATCTGACGGCACCTTTTCTGATTATCCGGTCTTGGATTCCGACACGAGGATGGAGCACGCGGACAAGAGAACACGCGGACACGCGGACAACAGCCGACGGGCTGCCCATATGGCGTATGTCATATACACCCCATATGACATTCGTCCTATATGGAATAAACGGGGAGGTTTTTTTTATGGACAATCGACAGAACAACACATCGGAGAATACGCCGGCGGTCAGTACCGCTGAAATCGTGGACGCGCTGGCGGCTGCGCTCGAAACGCGCCGACAGAGAGCGGAGCGTTCGGGCCCGTGATTCCCGATGAGGTGCAAAACGCCATTGACGCGCGGGTGCGCGCCGCCAACGAACGCCTGATTACGGCTGAGATCAGAGAGGTCGGCGCACAGCTCGGTCTGGTGGATGCGCAGGCGGCTTTTGTGCTGATGGACAAAACCGGGGTTTCCGTGAAGGAGGACGGCAGCGTGACGGGTGTGCGCGAGGCATTGGATGAACTGGTGAAGACCAGACCTTATCTCGTGGGACAGCCCTCCGCTTTCGGCACCGGATCCACGGGGAATTTTCCGAGAACCGGCTCGGAAGGCGCCGATTATATGTCGCGCCTCGCGCAGGCGCGCCGTATCGGCAACAACGCCCTCGCCGCCGCTATTATCAGCGAGGCGGCAGCCAAGGGAGTGCAGCTCAGATAATGCGGAATTCGGAATGCGGAATTCGGAATTTGTGTGGACACAGCCGCATTCGCTGATTGCTCACGCATTACGGCTTACAACCATTACGCATTACGCATTACGAATTACGAATTAAACATGAAAGGATGTTTTAAAAAATGGCAAATGTAAACGGAACCGGAACGGTATTTAACCTTCCGAATTTTGCGGGACAGATTTATTCTGCTACACCTGCGGTGACGCCTTTTCTTAACCTGATTCGCGGAAATGCCGTGAAAACCGACAATTTCCAATTCGCTACGGGAGTGGAATATTCTCACGAGGCGGCTTCTCAGCCCGCTATTACCGAGGCGGCTTCCCAGACCGCGCCTGCCGCCATCGCGTATGTGCGCAGTCAGAATACCAACGTGACACAGATTTTTCACGAGAAGGTGAGCGTCACCTACGCCAAACAGTCCAACAGCGGTCGTCTGGCGGGAATCTCCGGAACAGGTATGGAAAACAACGCGCCCAATGAGCTGGATTTTCAGACCGCCAGAGCGCTGGAAAAAATGGCGAGAGACATTGAGCATACCTTCATCAACGGTGTGTACAACCTCGCCGCTGCTTCCGATCAGGCCAACAAGACCCGCGGTATGCTCGCCGCCGCCAATACAACGGCGATTGATCTGCAAAACGCTGTACTGACGCAGACGGTACTTGACAACGCTTACAAGGCGGCTTTTGACGCGGGCGCGGATTTCACTGATATGGTGCTGATCTGCAATTCTACCGTCAAGCAGTTCCTCTCTACCATCTACAGCGGACAGGCGGGCTTCAATCTTCCCGACAGCCGCAATGTGGGCGGTGTGAATCTTCAGACGGTGGAAACCGATTTCGGTGTGCTCAGAATTATGCTCAACCGCTTTATGCCGAGCAATGCACTCCTTGGCGTGGATGTGTCGTGCGTGCGTCCGGTGGAACAGGATGTCCCCGACAAGGGCAACTTCTTCCGCGAGGCACTCTCCAAAACTGGCGCCGCTGAGGAATATCAGATCTTCGGTCAGATCGGTCTGGATCACGGTCCTTCCTGGAAGCATTTCAAGATTACCAATATCAAGATTTCCTGATGGAGGTTCTCTTTTTTCGCCTGACCTTGCGCATCAGTACGGAGGTTGAAAAATGCGGGAGAACAAAAGGAAAGGAGGCGGCAACGAATGGCGGAGGGGATCATTGACAATGAAAACGTGTCGCAAAATCCCTACAGCGAACTGCTGCCTGCTCTGAGGTGGAATCTGCGGGAAGACACCTGCGCCGGGTGTCAATGCGGCACAGGCAGCGGTGCCTTCACGGAGGAACAGTTGCTGGCGCTTCTCGCCAGACATGGCGGCAATGTGCGGGCGGCTTCCTATGAGGGGCTTCTTATCAAGGCGGAGAATGACGCGGTGCGGCTGCCTGACGGCATTACGCTTCCCGACAGACGCGATTACTGGCTGGGACTCGCGGGACTTTACCGTCCCTGCGTCGCGCACAACTTGCCGAGAGCGGACGAGACATAGGGTTATGTCTTCATTTTATTCCGAGGGAGTGATGCTTTATGGATTTCGGCGCACGGCTGAGATGCCGGCTGTGTGCGGGTGGGCTGCTGCAATCGTATGCGCTTTATCGTGTGAGTACGGACGCGTTCGGCGCGGTGGGAATGCCTGCGGCATACGGGAGAATCAGCGGGTATTTTTACGCAGCGTCCGCTGTGCGTTCGGGTGAGGTGCTTGCCGTGGCGGGTGAACTGACCGAAAAGGTGCGGCATTCCTACAGAATGCTTGCCTTTGACGACAGCGGTGCGGTGGGTGATCTGGTGAGTGTCGGGGGTGCGTTTTATCGTATGGCCGCGCAGTGGGATTATCCGGGCGGCTGCCGTATCTGGGAATTGGAGGTGTATGCGGTATGAAATGGCGGATTGAAATTGAGAATGTGCAGAACGGTCTGGCGCGGGCGGGTGAAGCGGTACAGAACTGCATCGCTGCCTGCGGTCGGACGGCTGCCGCTCAGATGGAAGCTTATGCCAAGCAGAACCGTCCATGGACTGACCGCACCGGAAACGCAAGAAATACGCTCGAAGGCGTATGGATGCAGGGAACTGCCGCAGAGGACAGCGGTGATGCGCTGCAACCGCGGCGCGGCGCGGGCGGCGAAAAGAAAGTGCATACCCTCGGCATTGTGGGACATATGCCGTATTCCGTTTTTCTGGAGCTTTCCTACGAGGGAAAATACGCTATCCTCTGGCCTACAGTCAACGCGCTCGCTCCCGAAATTCTTCGCAGACTGGCGGAATGCATGGAAGGATTGAAATAACGGGAGGAGGAATGGTATGACCTGCCATGATGTGACGGCGGCATTGGCGGGGGCGGGGATTGCGGTGTATTACCCCGCCGCTAAGCAGGAAATATGCCGCGAACCTTACGCCGTGGTGCAGAACGGGGGAACCTACCGATATGCGGCCTCTGACAAGGTGGGATATTCGCTGGTGACGGTACATTGCTATGTGCCTGTCGGTCGCTATCCTTTACTCGATACGCTGGTAGGGCAGGTGCGGGCAGCGCTGTCCGCCCTTTCGCCCGACCTGCGCCCGACCGGACGCGAGAGCGTTCATATTGTCAACGACAGGTTCAGAGCGCACGAATGCACTGTTGAATATATGGTGCAGAAAAAATTATGAAGGGACTGATGAAATGGCAACACAGCAAATGGCGATTGCCAATATTGAAAGGGTGGATATCATCACCGAAGAAGAAACGCCCCGTGTGATGTCGTTTGACACTGCGAGCGAAGCCTCCGCTCAGGCGCAGATTTCCGCCGGGGCAGAGAGTGAATTGAGAATCAAAAATCAGATTCTCGCGCAGAATATCACGGAAGATATCGTCAAGGGGTTCAATATTACGCTGACGGATTCGACGTTTTCCCCCGACGTGTTCGCGTTGGTGGACGGCGGTCAGAGCAGCGCTTCTTCCGACGGCAATATATTGGAATATTCCGCACCCGCTGCCGGGGCGGTGGTGGAGCGCATCAAAAGCACTGTCGCAATTTATTCGGCTGAAAAGGATTATGACGGCAACTCACTTTCCTATACGGCATTCGTTTTTCCTCATGCCTGCGGCACTCCCGCTTCGGTAAGTCTGAAGGACGGTGAGTTTTTTGCTCCGTCCTATACGGTCAAGAGCAGACCCTCCAAGGGCAGCAGCCCTATGACGGTACTGCGTCTGCCGTCTTTGCCCGTAGTGGTCAAAACACAGAGCGATCTGCCTGAGGCTCCTGTGTCCGGCAAGACGATCATCCTGGTCGCCGCATCGGTGGCTTCACTCGGAGATTTGTCGGCGGGCGATTTTGCCAAATACAACGGTACGGGCTATGTGGCAATAGGATGAGGGCAGAAGGAGAAGATTAGCATGAACGATTGGAACGAAATGAAATTTTCTGAGGTGGTCGCGCTGCCCGGATGGTGCGGCGCGCATGACGAACCGTTTTTGTGTGAGCTGAAACGCCCCTCTATCCTTACACTGGCCGCAAAAGGGGCGTTTACGAATCCCTTGATGAAAACGGCGCGGAAGATTTTTTATGCCGGCGTATCTCCCGCTGAGGGAAATCTTGAGGAGGAAGGACGCGTGCTTCTCACTATCGCCAAGGCGTCCATGGTGGCGCCTACTTACGAAGAACTCGAAGCGCATGGTGTGGAACTGACCGACGAACAGTTGGTCGCCATCTTCCGATTTTCGCAGTTGGGGGTGAAGTCTCTCGAACGATTTCGTCAGCTCTCCTCAGATCATGACGGTGTTGACGGCGGTGCAGCGCTTTCACGTCCGACCGAGTGAAATGCTGCGTTTGCAGGACGGCTATGAGGCATATTGCTTTGACGAGGTGTGCTGCTGGATGCTTGGGCAGCTTGAAGAGGGAAAGCATCCCTTCTTTCAGCGTGCGGTCGTCGGAGGAAATGATGACTGCGGCGATAATCACAACGGCAACGACGCCACAATAGCGCTGCTAAGGCAATTAGGCGCGGAGGTGAAACGGATTTGATTAATGCGGGAACCGTCGCCGCGTATCTGACGCTGGATACGACGGATTTTGACCAAAATTTGCAGACGGCAGGGGAACAACTCGCCGCCTTTCAGAGAACCTATTCTGACGATCACAGTGACGGCTTTCCGGACGCGCTGGGGAAAACGCTTCTCGACAGCATTATGGCTCCCTTTGGAGCGGCAGGTGAGGCTTTGAGCCGGTGGACGACGCGTTTTCACAATGGATTCGGGGAGATGAAAAAGGATGCCGAAGATGTGGGAAAATCGGTCAGAAACGCACAGAACGACATTCTGACAATGGGCGGCGCGATTGCCGCTATTGCGGCTGCACAGAGACCTGCCGCCAATGCCTTGTACGACATTGCGTCAGCCGGCAGGCAGGTCAGTGAAGCTGCCGGAGAGGCGGCGGGTGGTCTGGGGGCATTTCATGACGCGATGAGCAGCGAGTGGGATTTATCCGAAACGGCTGCCAGTCTGCGCGAGGTGCAGGGCGAGATGACTGCCATTGTCTGCGAAGCTTCTCAGCAGCGCCGGGAACTGACACGGGAGGAAACCGAGCTGCTGGCGCAATACGGACAGCAGCTTGGCAGTCTGCTGAATGAAAACGCTCAAAATTGGCTGGCAATGACCGCAGAACAGGAGATGTGCGGCGCCCAGATGACAGACAATACGCGTCAGATGATGGATAGTATGTGCGCCGCGATGCAATGGCTTCCGGAACAGACACGGGACGAAATGCGGCGTGCCTGGATTGGCATGAAGACGGAACTGGAGGCGGCACATCCGGAACTGTATGCCGCCGCCGAGAGCGACGCACACAGCATTATCAACGCAGTGGATACGGCACTCGGGATTTCCTCCGGGACATCCGCCCTGCAGGTGCGGGGACATATAGCAATCAGCGGTCTGATGCGCGGCATGGAGAGTATGCGCGGCGCTGCGGCGGGAACAGCGAGAAGTATCATGAACGGTATGCTGACGGCAGCGGGGAGCGTGGATTTTAAGCCCGTGGGAAGCAACATCGTGGGCGGCATATTGTCGGGTCTGAATGCGCGCAAAAACTCCCTGCTGGCGACGGCGGGCAGCATTGCAAACAGCATTTCCACCAAAATCAGGGCGGCGCT
>CACWOA010000108.1 GCA_902762395.1 uncultured Ruminococcus sp. | reverse complement strand
GAGCCGAGGGCAGAGCCGAGGGCAGAGAAGAAGGCAGAGCCGAGGGCAGAGAAGAAGGCAGAGCCGAAGGTGTGGTGAGCACCCTGACCGCGCTTGTCAGGGACGGCATCCTGACCTTGGCGCAGGCGGCGGAACGCGCCCGGATGACGGTGGAAGCATTTGAGGAGCAAATGACGTCGCAGGAACACGCGTGAAAAAAACGATAAGGGCATACTTTTCTTTTACGGAATCACGGGGGCACGAGGTCACGGGGGCACGAGAAAAGTGTGCCTTTTTCTTGTTTTCAGCCCGCCGTTTTTTCACCTGTTTACGCGGACTTGCGCACGGCAGCCGCTTTTGTCGAATCTTAATAATTTTTTTGTTGCAATTACGCTGTGAATGGTGTATTATTAATTTAATATCATTGAATGAATTGGCGAACAGGTCGCAGGAATGACGGCACGGAGGTGAGGCTGTTTGGAGATGAAGGATGCGATTGCGGCGCGGCGTTCGGTGCGCACCTATACGGGCGAACCGCTGCGGGAATCGGTGTTTGACGAGCTGGCGGCGTATATCGCGGATATCCGGCTGCTGCACGACAACATCCCCGTGGATATCGAGCTTTGCGACAGCGGAGAGTTCCGCAAAAACTTTGCCCGTTCCGCGATCTACCGCGGAACGGATTTTGTGGTGCTGCGTTCGGCGCGCAACATCGAAGGATTTCTGCCCAACGTCGGCTTTATCGGCGAGCAGATCGTCCTTTGGCTGACCCATAAGGGCATCGGCAGTTGCTGGGCGGGTATGGCCAGGCAGCGGGAACGCCCCGCGAGGGGCGAACTGCCTTACATCATCGCCATTCAGTTCGGACGGGCGGACAATGCCCCCTTCCGCCGGCTGCCGGAGGAATCGCCCCGCAAAAAGCTGCACGAGGTGATTCTCAACGAGATCAGCCGTCCGGCATTCCTGCCGGTTCTGGATGCGGGGCGTCTGGCGCCCTCGGCGGTGAATTTGCAGCCGGTGCGGTATATGACGCGGGACGACGACATCTACATCCTGCGCAGGCAGCCGCCGGTCCGGTACCGCGCAATGGACGAGATGCAGCAGATCGACGTGGGCGCGGCACTCGCCAATATGGCGGTGATGTGCGGCGGCGCCTGTACCATTGAGCGGCAGAGCGAGCCGCCGGGTCTGCCGGAGGGGTATATTTACGAATATACCATGCGGCTGACAGAGTAGCTTCATATTGCTTTTTGCATTATTGATAGATTTTTATTTCATTTTTGGGTTTACCCGGGAGGTACTTTACTATGGCAAAACGCAGAGTGGGAATTCTGACAAGCGGCGGCGACTGCCCCGGACTCAACGCGGCCATCCGCGGCGTGGCTTACGCGTCCTTCAATCTGATGGATGTGGAGTTTGTCGGCATCAACGACGGCTACAAGGGTCTGATCGACGGCACCTATCAGGTGATGAAGCCTGACGATTTCACGGGACTGCTCACGCTGGGCGGCACGATCGTCATCGAGCAGGACAACATCGACAAGGTCGCTGCCATGAAGAAGAACTACAAAAACATGAAGCTCGACTGTCTCGTGACGCTGGGCGGCAACGGCACCCACAAGACCGCCAACCTTCTCAGCGAAGAGGGGCTGCATGTCATTGGTCTGCCCAAGACGATTGACAACGATATTTTCGGCACCGACGTGACCTTCGGCTTTCACAGCGCGGTGGATATCGCCACCGATGTGGTGGACAGAATCCACACGACCGCCAACAGCCACGGCAGGGTCATGGTCATCGAAATCATGGGCAACAAGGCGGGCTGGCTCACGCTTTACGCGGGGATCGGCGGCGGCGCGGACGTGATATTGCTGCCGGAAATCCCCTATGATATCGACAAGGTTATCGAGACGGTGGAAAAGCGCACAAGCAAAAAGAGAAAGTTCAGCATTATCTGCGTGGCGGAAGGCGCGATGGACCTCGAGGAATCGGTGATGAAGAAAAAGAAGCGCATGGAAAAGCGCGCCGCCGAGAATTACACCTCCGTCAGCTACCGCGTGGCCGACCAGATTCAGAAGGCGACCGGCATGGAAGCGCGCGTTGTCGTGCCGGGGCATTACCAGAGAGGCGGCTCGCCGTCGGCGTATGACCGAGTGCTGGCCACCCAGTTCGGCGCCTATGCCGCGCAGCTGATCAAGGACGAAAATTACGGCAACACCGTTGCCATGATTGATGGCAGTGTGGGACACAACGCCCTCATCGACGTGGCGGGCAAAACCAAGTTTGTCCCCGTCGACAGCGAGATGATCCGCACCGCCAAGATGACCGGCGCGTGTTTCGGAGACTGATTTTTCACCTGATAATCACAATTTAAACGATCTCTTAGCATTCCAGACAAAAATAAAATGCAAAAAATCATTAATTTTTAAGAAAATCGCTAAAAAAGCTTGCATTTTAGGATATTATTTGGTATCATATTCATGTAATCACAAAGTTTTTGGTGAATTATGGGTTATTATTTCTTTTAGGAGCTGAGTCTTATGAGCAATGAAAAAAACATTTCGTCGGGCGGAAGTCTGGCACAGCACCTTTTTTATGAGGGCAAGAATGTTCGCGCCTACGAATATTTAGGTGCTCATCGTCAGAGCGACGGCAAAGTGGTATTTCGCACCTGGGCGCCCAATGCCAAGGCAATTTCCGTGGTGGGCGATTTCAATGACTGGAATCCGCAGGCCAACTATATGTGCAGGTGCAACAGCGGCGGCGTCTGGGAATGCGCCATTGACGGCGTGGGCGATTTCT
Organism: uncultured Ruminococcus sp.; assembly: GCA_902762395.1. Classification (GTDB taxonomy): domain Bacteria; phylum Bacillota; class Clostridia; order Oscillospirales; family Acutalibacteraceae; genus RUG762. Next base: position 4,644 of record CACWOA010000108.1, on the reverse strand, counting down.
GCGTTTACAAGTACTGCGTGGAGTCCAATTGGAACACCATGACGCAAAAGAGCGACCCATATGGCTATCACTTTGAGACACGTCCTTCCAACGCGACGAGATTTTACGACATAGAGGGCTTCGAGTGGCACGATCAGGAGTGGCAGGCTAAGCAGTCTCCCAACAAGCTCGATAAGCCGATGAATATCTATGAGATGCACGCCGGCTCCTGGAGAACCTATCCCGACGGCAATCCCTTCGGTTATGTCAAGCTGGCGGAAGAACTGGTTCCTTACTTAAAGGAAATGAACTATACCCATGTCGAACTGATGCCGATGACCGAATATCCCTTTGACGGCTCATGGGGCTATCAGGTCGCGGGTTATTACGCGCCGACCTCCCGTTACGGCGAACCCAAGGAATTCATGCGCTTTGTGGATATCCTGCATGAAAACGGCATCGGCGTGATTATGGACTGGGTACCCGCCCACTTCCCGAAGGATGCGCACGGTCTGTATCGCTTCGACGGCACGCCGACCTATGAATATTCCGACTGGCGCAAGGGCGAACATAAGGAATGGGGTACCTGCGTGTTCGATTTCGGACGCAATGAGGTGCGTTCCTTCCTGATCTCCAACGCGCTGTTCTGGCTCGACAAATATCACATCGACGGTCTGCGCGTGGACGCGGTCGCCTCGATGCTCTATCTCGACTACAACCGCAGCAACGGCGAATGGATGCCCAACATCTACGGCGGACACGAAAACCTCGAAGCCGTCGAATTCCTCAAGATGCTCAACACGGTGGTCAAGGAGTATTATCCCAACGCCATGATGATCGCGGAGGAATCCACCGCATGGCCGCAGGTAACGGGCGACCCCGCGGACGGCGGTCTCGGCTTTACCTTCAAGTGGAACATGGGCTGGATGAACGATTCGCTGCGTTACTTCTCGATGGATCCGGTTTACCGTTCCTACGATCACAACCTGCTTACCTTCTCGCTGATGTATGCTTTCTCCGAGCATTTCGTCCTCGCGCTGTCCCACGACGAAGTGGTGTACGGCAAGGCGTCCCTGCTCCAGAAGATGCCCGGCGACTACGATATGAAATTTGCCGGACTGCGTGCGTTCATGTCCTATGTCATGGCGCATCCCGGCAAGAAGCTCAGCTTCATGGGCGCGGAGTTCGGTCAGTTTGACGAGTGGAATTACCAGAAGCAGCTCGACTGGAACCTGCTCGAATATCCGATGCACCACAAGCTCAAGGACTTCAACCGGCAGCTCAACAAATTCTACCTCGACCACCCCGAATTCTGGGAAGTGGACGATTCCTGGCACGGCTTCCAGTGGATCGCGCTCGACGACTACCAGCAGAGCGTCATCAGCTTCCGCAGAATCGACAAGCTTGGCAACGAGATCATCGTGATCTGCAACTTCTGCCCGGTGAGACGCGAAGGCTACCGCATCGGTGTGCCGACCCACGGTCGCTACACCCAGATCTTCTCCTCCGACGCGATGGAATTCGGCGGCACCGGCGAGGACAACGGCACCGTGACCAGCACGGAGGAAATTCCGCTGCATGATCTTGACCAGTCCATCACCATCAATCTGCCCGCACTGTCGGTGCAGTATTATCAGCTCACCGCCAAGCTGCCCAAGACCAAGAAGACCGTCAAGGAGGGTTCCGAAGGTTCCGCTGTTCCGATAGAGGACGACGTGACCGAGGAAACCGAGGTCAAGCCCGCCAAGAAGCGCACGACCAAGGCAAAGAAGGCGGCGGAGACAGAGGAAACCGCCGAAGCGCCTGCGGCTGAGACGGCTGAAACGGATGAAACGAAGAAACCCGCCAAGACCACAAGAAAGCGCACGACCAAGAAGGCGGCGGAGACAGAAGAAGTGACCGAAACGCCCGCAGCGGAAGCGGCTGAACCCGCTGAACCCGCCGAAACGACCAGGAAGCGGGGCGGCAGAACCAAGAAGACCGCCGAACCCGCAGCGGAAGCGGTCGAACCCGCCGAAACGACCAGGAAGCGGGGCGGCAGAGCCAAGAAGACCGCCGAACCCGCAGCGGAAGCCGCCGAGACCCCCGTGGAGGAGACGGATGAGGCGAAGAAACCCGCCAAGACCACGAGAAAGCGTGCGACCAAGGCAAAGAAGGCGGCGGTGACAGAGGCAGCGCCCGAAGCGCCCGTGGAAATAACCGAGACACCCGCGGAACCGGTCGAAGAAACGACGCCCGCCGAGGAATAATGGCAAAGCTGCGGGCATATGCTGAGATGACAAGCCTTTGACCGAAACAGCAAATCATTGTCCACTGCGAAACGGATGGCAGATGAGACTGCTTTCCATCGAAAGCGATGTCACCACAGGAGCATCAGAGGGGCAGGGAAATCTGTATCCCTTATCGGAGGGGTTCTCTGATGCCCCTGTGGTGCGCTGAAATCATTCATCGGACAAGCAAACGCAAGGAGGAATAAACAAGATGTATCCAAAGCAAGAATGTATTGCCATGCTGCTTGCGGGCGGACAGGGAAGCAGACTCTACGCGCTGACCAAGAAAATCGCCAAGCCTGCGGTGCCGTTTGGCGGCAAATACAGAATTATTGACTATCCGCTGTCCAACTGCGTGAATTCCGGCATTGACACCGTCGGCGTTCTGACGCAGTACCAGCCGCTGGTGCTCAACGACTACCTCGGCAACGGACAGCCCTGGGATCTCGATACCATGTACGGCGGCGTTCACGCGCTGCCCCCCTATCAGGGAACCCACGGCGCGGACTGGTACAAGGGTACTGCCAACGCCATTTATCAGAATATTCCGTTCATCGAGAGATACAACCCCGATTATGTCGTGATTCTTTCGGGCGACCATATCTACAAGATGGACTACTCCGAAATGCTCGCCTATCATAAGGCGCACAAGGCCGCCTGCACCATCGCCGCCTATCAGGTGCCGATGGAGGAAGCCTCCCGTTTCGGCATCCTCAACTGCAACGAGGACGGCACCATCTATGAATTCGACGAGAAGCCGAAGGTGCCCAAGAGCAACAACGCGTCCATGGGTATCTATGTGTTCAGTTGGGATAAGCTGCGCAAGTACCTTGAGATGGACGAAGCCAACCCCGACAGCAGCAACGACTTCGGCAAGGACGTGCTTCCCGCTATGCTCAACGCCGGCGAGAAAATGGTCGCGTGGAAGTTTGAAGGCTACTGGAAGGACGTGGGAACCATCGACTCCCTCTGGGAAGCCAACATGGACCTGCTCGACCCCAAGGATCCGCTGAATATGTCCGATCCTTCGTGGAGAATCTACACCCGCAACCCGGTGATGCCGCCCCACTTTATCGGCAGAAACGCGGATTGCCAGAATTCCCTCATCACCGAGGGCTGCGTCGTCAACGGCAAGCTGGAGTTTTCCATTCTGTTTGAAGGCGTTCAGGTGGAGACCGGCGCACAGGTCACGGAATCCATCATCATGCCCGGCGCGAAGGTCATGGAAGGCGCCGTGGTGCAGTACGCCATCGTCGCGGAAGACGCGGTGATCGGTCCCGGCGCTGTGGTCGGCGAACGTCCCGAAAATGTGGAAAACAAAGACGATTGGGGCATCGCGGTCATCGGCGGCGGCGTCAAGGTCGGCGCGGGCGCTGTGGTAAAGGCCAAAGCGATGGTTGAAGAAGATGTTCCGGAGGTGACAAAGTAATGAGAGGAAACAATGTTGTCGGCATTATTTTTTCCAATATGCACGATGATTCGCTGAGCCGTGTGACCAATATCAGAACCTTCGGTTCGGTGCCGTTCGGCGGCAGATACCGCACGATCGACTTTCCGCTGTCCAATATGGTCAATTCCGGCGTCAATAAGGTCGGCGTGATTACCAAGAGCAACTACCAGTCGCTGATGGATCACCTCGGTTCCGGCAAGGCGTGGGATTTGTCGAGAAAGAGAGAGGGCTTGTTCATCCTTCCTCCCTTTGGCAACGGCAACCAGATGTATAGCAACCGTATCGAGGCGCTCGACGGCATTTCCAACTTCCTGAAAAACTGCCAGGAGGAATATGTCATTCTGTCGGACTGCGACATGATCTGCAATCTCGATTATAAAAAGGTGCTGGACGCGCATCTTGATACCAACGCGGACATCACCATCGTTTACAAGCACAGCATGATTCCCGCCGACCTGACGGAATCGGTGGTGCTTGAGCTCAACGGTCAGGACAAGGTGACGGATATCGTGGCGGGCGTCAAGCCGAGCGAAAAGTGCAGTTGGAGCATGGGCATTTATGTCATGAAGAAGAGCTTCCTGCAAAAGGTCATCAGTGAGGCGGTCAGCAGAAACCGCAACAACTTTGTCCGCGATATTTTGCAGCGCGGTGTGCTGGAAAACAAGATGCTGTTAGACTATGTGATCGATGCTCTGATCCCCAGAGACATAGGCAAGCTGAAGGCCAGTGATCTTACGATACTGAGAATGGGAATATACCAGCTCGCGAGAATGGAATCCGTTCCTGAATACGCAGCTGTAAACGAGAGCGTTGTTCTGGCAAAGAAATTCTCGAGAGGACGTGAGGGATTCATCAACGGAGTTCTGAGATCATATATTAACGAAAAGTATAATATCAAGCTTCCTGACAGAGAAGATGATGAAGTCGCCGCTCTATGGCGCGTTT
>CACWOA010000107.1 GCA_902762395.1 uncultured Ruminococcus sp. | reverse complement strand
CCCGTGATTTTTTTCCCGTTTATGATAATCTCGCCGCTGTCGAGGCTGTCCAGACCGCCGATCATGTTGAGCAGCGTCGATTTGCCCGAACCCGACGGTCCGAGGATGACGCAGATCTTTCCCTCGTCAAGCGTGAAGTCGATGCCGTCCAGCGCGTAAACCGCCGCTTCTCCCGCGCCGTACTGCTTTCTCGCGTCCTTTACTTCAATGAACATTTTTCCTCTCCTCACTTACATAAACAGAGCCGAAATGTGATAGACCGCGCAGGAGAGAAGCAGCGCCATTCCGATGTAAAACAGCGCAACCCTCGCCGTCCATTTAAAGGAATGTGACTCGCGGTAGGTGGTGGTGAGGGCCATGACGCAGGGAATATTGAAGGTGCAGGCCGCCATAAAAGCAAGCGCTTCGGGCTTGGAAACCGTCTGCGACATCATCTGCGACAGCACAGCGCCGTCTGTGGCGGTACTGCCTGCATGGAAGGTGGCTTCCACCAGACTGTTCTGTCCCACAAAGATGGCGTTGAGTACGCCGAGTACCGCTTCTTTGGCAAACGCGGAACTGAGGAAGCCCATAAAGGTCTGCCAGCCCATTCCGAAGAAACGGGTGACAGGTTCGATGAAGGTTCCCACCTGATAAAGCAGGCTGTCCTGTACGTTTCCCGTGCTGCTGAAGGAGAATGCCCAGAAGAGCAGCGAAACAATCGTGACGGTACTCAGCGCGCGCTTGAAAATGTCAAATGCTTTCAGGAAGGATTCCTTCAGAATATGTCCCCAGTGCGCCTTGTGATAGGGCGGCAGTTCCATGATCATGCCGGTGCGGGAATCCTTGGGGGAAAGCACCCTGCCGAACACCTTTGAAACCAGCCACATCATACAAATCATGTATACCAATATTCCCAGGCAGACCAGCAGTGTTTCGGCAGGAGTGAAGAACATACCCGAAATGACCGGTATGATCGACCAGATGGAACCGCACGGTACCGCCCAGACGACTGCCATGGCGAGCATACGCTGCCCCCAGTTGTCCATGACCCTTGTGCCGCAGGTGCCGCCTATGGTGCAGCCAAAGCCCATCAGCATGGGACATATCGCCTTGCCCTGCAAGCCGAGCTTGGAGAGCACGCCGTCAAACTGGTAGGCGGCTCTGGCGAGAAATCCGATTTCTTCCAGAAAGCCGAATACGATATTCACGCCCAGTACGAACGCTGCCATGGACAGGGAAAAGTAGAGGACATTGGGGATAATCAGGCTGAATATGGACACCAGCCACGGGTGTACGTTCCACGCGCCCAGCGTATCGGCGATAGGCTGCCCCAGCAGGCTTGGCAGCATACTGCCGATACCCATGAAGGGAATGCAGATGATCATTGCCACCAAAAAGGCGAGAAGGATAACGCCGATTGATAGCAGCTTTCCCCAGAAGGGTGCCGTCGCGATTCTGTCAAAGGCGGACAGCTTGTATTCCTTTTGCGCGGAGGAGGTCACGCCGTCCAGCATTTTTCCGATCCACTCGTATTTTGCGCCGCTGTCGCTTTTCACGCCGTCCGCCGTGGAATCGTCCTGATGTTCCTTCTTCACATCAGGGGCGGAGGATTTCGGCTGCGGTAAAAGGAAGCACGGGAATTCCAAGCCGCTGAGAAAGGAGTTCATGGTCGATTTCCTTTTGCTGCGCTTTGGCAACGTCCATCATGTTGAGCAGCAGCACGGCCGGTTTTTGCAGCGGCGCAAATTCCGCCGTCATATACATACTTCTTTCCAACTGAGAAGCGTCCGCCAGTATGCACACCAGATCGGCGTTGCCCGATTTTATGTAATCGGCGGTGATTACTTCTTCATCGGAGTTGCCGGTCAGACCGTAGCTTCCCGGAAGGTCGGTGACGGTGTATTTTACGCCGTCATAGGTATAATGCCCTTCGTTTTTTTCAACGGTCTTGCACGGCCAGTTGCCGACGTGCTGACGGGAACCCGTCAGGGCGTTGTAAACGGTAGACTTGCCGGAATTCGGCTGCCCTAAGAGTGCGATTCTTGTGTTCATTTTACTTCTACCTCGATTCTTTCCGCATCCGCACGGTTGAGCGCTATGAGCGTTTCTCTCAGGTAAACCAGCACTGGCATATGCTTGTTGTTTCTCACCGTCTGAAAGGGTACGCCTTCGGTCATGCCAATCGCGGTGATCCTGCTGACAAAGTGCGCGTCTCCTGCGATGCGCTTCACCCTGCTGTGTGTGTCTTTCTTCGTTTCACTTAACTTCATGTGGTACCTCCTGATTAGAATTAACTAACTTTATGCCAAAGCGAAAGGTGAATCATCTTGACCATTCCGAGCCAATCCGAAATCGCCATGCTTGCTTTGCAGGAAAATTGCAATCCTTTCTTTTTAATGTGGCTGTAATAATTCTCTTCCGCAAGAACCTTTACGTTGGCGTCGATTTTGCGTGCCAGTTCCGTTGCCGCGTCCACATAAAAGAACATTTGCGCGTCTTCATGTCCGACGGTTTTCATGTGCTTTTTCTTCATCATGGTCATACCGCTCTTATTGACGGCATCAAACAGCAGTTCGATATTTCCATAGCGATGCAGCATACGAAGCAGAGACAGTATTTTTTGTTCCTCAAAATAATAAAACAAACCGCTCGCCGTCACCAGGAGGGAAGACTCGGGATATTCGCTGCGAATCGTCCTCAGCCAGTCTTCCTGAAACGCGTCTCCGGAAATAGATTTTTCCCGTGACGGTTCGGGCAGCAGCGTTTTTCTGTAATCAATGACGTGCGGAAGATCGACGGCATACCACTGTGTCTTTTCGTTGTCGTTGCGATAAAAAGCCGTTTCCAGACCGCAGCCGAGCTGCACAATCATACCGTCAGGCTTCCGTTTTAAAAAATCAGCAATATAGCGATCCACGTTTGCCGACCGTGAAGCAGAGGCGATCAGGGCGTACTGCGTCTGTGTGTCGTTCGCCAAAATGTGCGAAGGTATTTTTTCTTTCAATTCCAATGCTTTCTTGTCATACAGAATATCTCTGCAATGTTCACTCGCATAAATTCTTCCCAGCATAGGCACATACAGGGTATCTTCTATGACGCCCAATTCCGGTTTACCATTCATCTGTACCACTCCCAATTAAAGTTAGAAATATCTAACTTTATAGTATCACAAGCCGTTTCATTTTGCAAGTGATAAATTGACATCTATGCCAATTGATAAGTTCCGATAGTATGCAGAAGAATCCTGTGAAGTCTCATATCAAGAGAAATCACAGGATAAATAGGGTCATTTGATTGGGAAAATCAGGATTAGGCAAGTGCCGCGCCGAGTGCCTTGCAGGCTTCTTCCGCTTCGCTGTCGGGAGCGCCGTTGCAGATCACGCCGTCCGCCACGAGAACCGCGCCGTCATTTCGGCAGGTTTCTTCCCATGTGCGCATCCACTCACCGTCGCCCCAGCCGTAGGAGCCGAAGAGTCCCAGCTTTTTGCCGCTGAGCTTCGCCTCGCATTCGATGAATACCGGCTCAAACTCGCTGTCCTCGAGCTGTTCCGCGCCCATGGAGGGGCAGCCGAACGCCACCGCGTCAAACGCATCCATCTGAGACGCGCTGAAATCCGAGACGGCGATGACCGAAACCTCTGCGCCGGCTGCTTTTGCGCCGTCTGCGACTAAATTGGCCATTGCTTCGGTATTTCCCGTACCGCTCCAATAGACTACTGCCATTTTGCTCATAACAAATACCTCTTTCATAAAAAAATAATATATGGAAATTCCCTGATGGAAATATTCCTCAAATCATAAAAACTATACCGCCACCGTGAGCTGACGGACGCTTCTGCCGCCGTTCCACAGCTTGGAATAGATGCTGCTGCATTTCTTGAACCGGGCAAAGGTCTGCACCGCTTCCTTTTCGTTGCCGTAGACCTTCCAGCAGCCGACGCATTTGCAATTTTTTCCGCCGTTGCAGATAAACGCCTTCACATCGTCGAGAGGGTAGCCGAGAAACACGCCGATCTCATGCGGAAAGCCGTCGCTTAAAGCGATGTGGGAACGCAGACATTCCAGCGCGTGCGTCACGTCACAGCGGGAATAGCCGCAGCCTTTGAGAAAATCACACACGTCGCTCCGTTCCAGTTCCCTGCGAAGGCGGGACGGTCTATAAACATACACAAGCGCCGATTTTTCGCTGCGGCGAAGCACGGTGATGGAGACGCCTTTGTCGCTGAGTTTCCTGTTCCATTCCGCGAGCTGTCCGTCAAGCTCCTCGCGGGAAGCAAATTGATAATTGAACAGATTGGCGGGTTTGAGAGAAGCCAGTGTCGGGGAACAGTATTCGATCAGATATTCTTCCAGCATGAACTCACTTCCTTTGACCTCATATCGTGCCGAACTTCTCGGCCAGCACCGCGTTAAGGGCATTCGCGCTGCTTGTGTGGATACGGGCGATGGGAATGTTGCAGCGTTTCGCCTCATGCGTGGCACTCAGCATCATTTTGTGTGACACCGTATTGGTAAACAGGATCAGCAGGTCGGGCGTACCGATTTTCTTTTTCATCGAGCTTTTCTCCTTCGGGAACACTTTGGCCTTGCAGCCGTATTTTTTGCAAATATCCTGATAGGCGCAAACCATACATTCGTTGCCGCCCACGATCACGACACTCATATTCATTTCCTTTCCGCTTGCTTTTTATGTAACAGATATAGTTAGTATAAACTAACTATATCTCAAAAAAGAAGCAAAGACTGCCAAAAGCGCAAGGCACATAGCCATTCACACTTTGTTAGTCTAAGCTAACCTCGGGGATTATATTATCACATTACTTTTCGTTTGTCAAGTGTAAATTTTCAGGAATTGTCATCGAAAAAGAAAAGAAGCCTATTGATACACTTGATTTATGAGAAAATGTGTGATATGATAGTTAAAAATAACTAACTGTCCTTAACAGAATGGAGGAAACGTCAATGAATCACTATAATACCATCGGCATCGACAGTCAGTTGGATTGACCGAGAATCCGAAAGCTCTTTTGCATAGGGCTGTTTGCCGCGTGTCTGGTGCTTGCGGGAGATATGCTCCTCGGTTGGAGCGTGGCGGATGAGAATATCGCTGGCTTCGGCACTTTTTCCAAGTATATCGGACTATCGGAACAGCGGATTTTCTGGTCGGCGTTTTTGGGATTGATAGGGATTCCGCTGGAGGGACTTTGCTATTTTGGCATTTACCGACTGATTGCGGACCATTCCATGAAACAGGCGCATATTTATCGCTCGGGCATTTTCGGCGTTTTGATGTTTGGCGCGCTGGTTCATGTGATGTGCTGTGCGGCGGTTTACTGTCTGAACCTGATCTATCAAGTAAAGTCCGATGCTGCATTTAAAGTCAAACGAAAGGAAGATGGCGAATGTTTGATAAAAGACTGATGAAAATGTGCCCGGAAAGCCGTCGCTATATTTTCGGCAACATTGTGCTGCAATGGTTGGAGCTTCTCATGAATGCCGTGATGATCGGGCTGATTGCCCTGAGCGTGGAGCAGCTCTGGCAGAAAAATCTGACAGAAAACGCCGCGCTGTGGCGACTTATTGTGATTCTCATGACAATCGCAGTCCGGTGGTTTGCCACAAAAGGCGCGACACGCATGAGTTATCTGGCTTCCCGCACGGTGAAACGGGTCATGCGTGAGCAGATCTACCAAAAGCTGCTGCGGCCTGAAATCGCTGCATGAATACGGAGCGGAGCAGACGATTCTTCTGGTGTCGCACCGTCCGTCGACCATGTGTATTGCGGATGAAATCTTTTCTATGGACAGAGGAAGGATTTCGTGAGGGGATATGTCAAAACAATAAGACCATGCTGAAAGACCATACTGAGCTGTTTCGACGTTAAGCTGTCCGGCATCGGATAATAAACCATCAGAGAAGCAATCTGGCTTTCCCTGATGGTTTTTATCAGATCGCATATTGACAAATGGATGGCATTGGTGTACAATCGAGTTAGTCATATATAACTACCATATTAAGAAGGGGTGTTGATGATGTGGAAAAAAATTTATCCAAAATCATGGGGAAAGCTGTTTGAAAGATATTGTGACACTTATCTTCCTGAAAGAAAACGGGAAATCTGCCAAAGAGCCAATGAGGAATACCGGAAGCTGCTTACGCAGATGACGGATCTGGGTGGCAAAGAGAACGGTATGGCGGAAAATATGGACACATGGTTTACCTTGGTCGCCTTCTATGAAGCAAGTGACCATGTCATTGACGGACCGGCGTTTCAGATTATTCACGGCTGGCATATTGATTCCCTTCGCTTTCTGGGAAAATTGGCAGACGGGAATAAGCAGCAATGGCCTTACAGACTTTTTGAAAAAATATACGATAAGGAACTATGCAGAATTTATTCAGTCATTTTACGCACAAACAGGTTGCTTCGGCGTTTCAGCAATCGAAATGTATTAATTATTTCTGCATAATTCCTAAGTATGAAAGGCAGTTACGAGAGCATCAGGCAAGAGGTGAGTGGAAAGACAGTTGGGATATTAAAATCAATCCGGAACACAGGACAGAAGGCTACAGCTTTTATCTGATCGGCTGCCCGATTGCAAGGCACGCGAAGGAACATGGATATGAGGAACTGCTTCCATACCTTTGCAAAACAGATCATGCACTTGCGCATATTCTCCACGCGAAGCTGATTCGCACGCAGATCGAGAGTCTTGGAGGAGAATATTGCGATTACTGGTATGTAGGAGATAAAAGTGCTGCGGCCAAAGAATTTTCGGACATAGAAGAAATATAACAATGATGGAGATTCAAACAAAAAGGAGCGACATATCGCGTTTTTAACTGTTTTTTTCAGCGATTGTATTTTGTGCGGCGATTACTCTGATGCTGCTTGCGGCTGTGGCGTTTATCCAGGACAAGAGGCTCTTTTCTTCAGCGCCGAAAGAGGCGCAGGCGGTGATTCAGCCGAGAGAAAACGAACCTATCTTTCGGGCGGCGAACGGCAGAGAATTTCGATTGCCAGAGCTTTTCTGAAAAACGCCCCCATTTTCCTGCTGGACGAAGCCACGGCTTCTTTGGACGTGGAAAACAAGTGATAGATTCATTTCAAGTTCATCAAGCGACCGCCAGGAAGTCATCTGTAAAGCGACATTTTTATTGAGATTTTTATTGAGAATAGGATAGTGGAAAGAAATCATGAAATATCATATTGAAAAGAATACGGTGCAGGAAACGCTGATCATTCCGCTTTTCGGGCGGCTGATATGTTCCGAACACTACCCGGAGCTGTTTTCCGACCCCGAGGCAAAGCGCATCTGCGACTCGCTGGATTATGACTTTGCCGAGAAACGAAAAAAGATGGAGTCTCCCGCCGGACTGTTCGGCGCGCTGGAAGTGGCGCAGCGGCAGTATGATCTGCGATGCGAGGCGGAAGCGTATCTGAAAGAGCATCCGAAAGCCGCTGTGGTCAACCTCGGCTGCGGTCTGGACGATACTTTTTCCAAGGTAGACAACGGCACTTGCAAAGGATATAACCTCGACCTGCCGGATGTGATAGAGATACGGAAGAAGCACT
>CACWOA010000106.1 GCA_902762395.1 uncultured Ruminococcus sp. | reverse complement strand
TCCTGCAGTCGATCTTCGAATATCAGACAATGATCTGCTCGCTGACCGGCATGGGATAATGCCCCGTAAAGCAGGCGTCGCAAATGCCGATATTCTCCATGCCGCCGACCGCATGAATGCCGTCCACCGAGGCAAAGCCCAGCGAATCCGCGCCCACCGCCTGACAGATCTGCTCCACCTGCATGGTGCTGGTGATGAGCGAGCCGCGGTCGTTGATGGTGGTGCCGAAATAGCAGTTGTTAAAGACGGGCGGTGAGGAAATGCGCAGATGCACCTCCGTCGCGCCGGCCTTGCGCAGCAGACCGATGATGTGCTTGGCGGTCATGCCCTTGATGATGGAGTCGTCGATCAGGATGACACGCTTGCCCCGGATAATGGCTTCCAGCACGTTGAGCTTCACTTTCAGCGCCCTTTCAAAGGATTCGTCATCTTTACTGATGTGCGCCTGTGAAATATATTTGTTTTTGATCAGCGCCGTGCCGTAGGGAATGCCGCTGGCGAGGGAATAGCCAATGGCGGCGGATATGCCCGAATCCGGCACGCCGCACACGATGTCCGCCTCTACGGGATGCTCTTTGGCAAGCAGCTTGCCGATCTCCATGCGCACTTCATGCACGCTCTTGCCGTGGATGACCGAGTCGGGACGGGCAAAATAAACATATTCGTAAATGCACAGCGCGGGCTTTTCCTTGCCGCAGTGCGTTCTGTCGGAATGCAGACCGTACTCATCCACCATAATGACTTCGCCCGGCTCGACTTCCCGCACGAACTGCGCGCCGATGCCGTCAAAGACGCAGGTTTCGCTCGCGACCACCCAGCAGTCGTCACCGATCCTGCCGAGCGACAGCGGACGCATACCGCGCGGGTCGCGCACGGCAATCAGCTTGTGCCGCCCGAGCAGCACCATGGAATAGGCGCCCTGGATTTCGTCCATTGCCTCGACAATGGCTTTTTCGAGAGAGCCGGACTTCACGCGCTTCCTGGCGACCAGATAGGCGATCACCTCCGCGTCGCTGGAGGTCTGGAACATCGCGCCGTCGTGTTCGAGAGCGCTGCGAAGCTCGTGACCGTTGACCAGCGCGCCGTTGTTGGCGAGTCCCATCACGCCCTTCATATAGCGCATCACCAGCGGCTGGGCGGCAAAGCGCTCCACCACCGCCCTGCGCGAATTGCGCACATGACCGATGGCAATATGCCCCGTCTTCATGCTTTTAAGCACCTTGGCGGTGAATACATCCGCCACCAGTCCCAGATCCTTATAGCTGTAAATGGTTTCGCTGTCTGTCACGGCAATGCCCGCGCCGTCGCGTCCTCTGTGCTGCATGGCATACAGCGCCAGATGCGACAGTTCGACCACCTGTTTTTCATCCGGTCCGTAAATGCCGAACACGCCGCATTCCTCATTCAATTCATGAAACAACTGTCTCACCCCTTGTCAATGTGAAGTCGGAAGTGTGAAATGTGAAGTGACTCACCACTGTTCACTGACCACTGTTCACTCAAATTCACATTTCCAAAAGTTTTTCCTGCAGGGCGGCGTCCTTTTTGGCGACGCCCTCCGCCATGCTCTTTTTGTAGGCGGCGAGCTTTTCGGAAAGCGCTTCGTCCGAAAGCGCAAGCATCTGAATCGCCAGCAGCGCCGCGTTGGCGGAGCCGTCAATGGCGACCGTCGCCACGGGAATGCCGCTCGGCATCTGCACGGTGGCGAGAAGCGCGTCCAGACCGTCAAGGGTGGAGGACTTCACCGGAATACCGATGACCGGCAGCACCGTATGCGCCGCCAGCACGCCGCCGAGATGCGCCGCTTTGCCTGCCGCCGCAATGATCACGCCGAAGCCGTTTTCCTTGGCGTTTTTGGAAAAATCCGCCGCCGCGTCGGGGGTTCTGTGCGCCGACATGACGCGTACCTCATACGGCACGCCGAAATCGCGCAGGGTGGTAACGGCGGACTTCACAACAGGCAGATCGCTGTCGCTGCCCATGATGATGGCTACTTTCTTTGACATTTGCTATCTTCTCCTTATGTGCGTATAAAAACCGATAAAAGGCAAGTTTCCCATATTACCACAGAAAAGCTTGCCTTTATCAGTCAATCATTCATTTTAAAAATCAGATGGACACAACGTCCGCAATTTTGAAAAGTTCTTCTTCAAAAGGCTTTGTCATTTCGAGGGCTTCGTCGATGTCGAAGTCAACCACCTTGTCCGCCTTAATGCCGACAACTCGGTTGCCGATGCCCTGCTCAAGCAATTCGACAGCGTGATAGCCCATCTGGGTGGCAAGAACACGGTCGCGCACAGTGGGAGAACCGCCGCGCTGCACATGACCCAGGATCGTGGCTCTGGTGTCAATGCCGGTCAGCTCCTGAATGTGGCGGGCAATGTTCTCGGTGCCGCCTACGCCCTCCGCCACGACAATGATGAAATTCTTCTTGCCGGTGCTCTGGGTTCTGGTGATCTTGGGAATGACGTCCTTTTCGAGATCGAAGGGAACCTCGGGAACGAGAATCGCGGTCGCGCCGCAGGCAATGCCCGTGTGAAGCGCCAGATAGCCTGCGTTTCTGCCCATGACCTCAACGACACTGCAGCGGTCGTGGGATTGGGACGTGTCGCGGATGTTATCCACCATATGCATGGCGGTATTCATCGCGGTATCAAAACCGATGGTGTGATCGGTGGAGCTGATGTCGTTGTCAATGGTGCCGGGCAGACCGACGCAGGGAATACCTGCATGGGTCAGGTCACGCGCGCCTCTGTAGGAACCGTCGCCGCCGATAACCACTACGCCCTCGATGCCGAGCTGACGGCAGTAGTCCGCCGCCTGGTTTACGCCCTCCTGGGTGCGGAACTTGGGGCTTCTGGCGGTGTAAAGCACGGTGCCGCCTCTGTGAATGATATCCGAAACGCTTCTCAGATCCATCTTTTCGACTTCGCCGATGATCAGACCATTATAGCCTCTCTGTACGCCGTAAACGTCCATGCCCTTGTAGATCGCCGTTCTGACGACCGCGCGGACAGCCGCGTTCATGCCCGGCGCGTCGCCGCCGCTGGTGAGAACCGCAATAGATTTTGCCTTGCTCATTATAAAATCCTCCTTGATGTGATCAACTTGTCATTGCTCAAGCCCGAAACCCGTATGTACGGACTTGCACTCATGCTAATTATAACATAAACTCAAAAATTAGCAACCTCTTTTTGCCAAAAAACAGGGATTTTTCAAATTTTTTTACGATTTTTCTTTTGGATGTTCCTTTTCTCCGCTTTTCCTGCGGTTTATCATTCCCGCCTGTCCGCGGGCAGACTGACCGACACCCATACATCGTCATCATCCGTGTTAAGTTCAGCAAGTTCCTCGCCGTGCGAAACGATGTCCAGGGATTCGATGCCGGTGTCAATATGAAAGCACATATTTTCCACACTATCGCACACCCGCGGGTCGGCGGGGAATTCATAGGCATAAAAACCGTCCTCAATGGCGCGTGCCGCAACAGGCGTGCCTTCCGGCAGCAACCCGCAAAATTTGTCGTATCCCATCGTTGCAAACACGACAAAGTGATCGGCATGCGCGTGCCAGCGCCATCAGCCATTTCCATGCGTTCCCGGTGAACCTGCCGTCGCGGTCGTACCTGCCAATGTTGAGCATCTCGCTCATCACAAAAGCCTCCCTTCCCCCTTACAGATCGCATTTGCCCAGATTGAACCGACGGATAAACCGCCCGATCTCGGCTTCCACGACAGGACGCGCCGCCGATCTGGCAATGGCGAAGCCGGCCCGTTCGTCCTTGACGGCGGGTCTGGTGGGAAAATTCCAGTAGCTCATTTCCTCCGCAAATTCGCATATTCCAAGGTCAATGGCGATATTTTCCCCGTTCTTTTCAAACATCACAAACCAGTTGTCCCCGTCGTAATCCTCAAAGGTCACCCTGACCACATTGTCCTCTTTCACGGGTCTGACCACCGGCTTTCTTCTCTCTCTGTCTTCTCTGTCCCGCAATGATACACACCTCCTTTTTTAACGGCTAACGGCTAACCGCTATTTTTCGTACCGCACCGCCACGTTGCCTTCGCCTAAAATGCGGCTCAGCTCGCGGAGCATGACGTTGTTCATCATCACGCGGTACTGCGGCGGCGCTTCCATCATCTGCCCGCTGTCGATGCAGCGGATGAAGACCCGCGACACGCCGTCAAATACCTTGATCACTTTCAGCGCCCGCTTCCACTGCTCCGACTCCATCGACGGCACCCGCAGATAAAGTATCGGATTGCCTCGCCGCGTTTTTTCCGCGTTTTTCACATTTTCCGCGTTTTCGTGTCCCTGACGGGACGGAGCGGCGTTCCTTTCTCCTTTGTAAAAATTCCCGCGCGGCGGCTCCGGCGGCGGCAGGCGGTCGGCCTCGCTGACCGAAAAGAGTCTCTCACAGATGATCTTCGGTTCTTCCTCCTCGCGCAGACTGACCCGTCCGTCCACAATCAGCGGCAGGTTTTCCCGCACCAGTGCGGCGTACACCGCCAGCGTCTTGGGGAAAATAATCATTTCGAGCGACGCGCCCGCGTCCTCGATCACGGCAAACGCCATCTTTTCGTTGTTTTTGGCGAGTTTCAGCTTCATCGACTCGATCATCACGAGCAGACGCACCCGCCGTCCGTCTCCGAATTCGTCCGATGTTTCATCCTGCGCGCCGCTGATAATGCGGAGCAGCGGCACCGCGCCGATCTGCGCGGCGACATCGGCGTAAGCGTCCATCGGGTGAGAACTGAGATACAGCTCCGTGACCTCCTTTTCCATCGCGAGAAGGTCGGTCAGCGGCAATTCCTCGGTTGTCGGCAGTTCGATCGCGCCGCCGAGTCCCTCTTCCCCGCCGAAGAGATTCATCTGTCCCTCGATATTGCGCCGCCTGTCATTTTCGAGATAATCCATCACCCGGTCGAGCGAAATCAGCATTTGCCGGCGGTTGTCCGCCAGTCCGTCCAGCGCGCCGCTCTTGATAAGGCTTTCCACGGCGCGGCGGTTGATCTCTCCCCCGCAGGCGCGGCTGCAAAAATCGAAGAATGAGGTGAATTTTCCGCCGTTCTCCCGTTCGCGCAGCATATGCAAAATGGCGCCCCTGCCTAAATTTTTAATGGCAAGCAGTCCGAAGCGGATGCCGTGGAGGGTGTAGGTGAAATCCAGACCGCTCTCGTTGACGTGGGGCGGCAGCACCGGGATATGCAAACGCCGGCACTCCGCGATATATTCCCCTAATTTTCCCCTCCAGTCGAAAATGCTGGTGAGAAGGGCGGACATATATTCGCCGGGAAATTTGCATTTGAGATAGGCGGTCTGATAGGCGACGGTAGCGTAGCAGACCGCGTGGCTTTTGTTGAAGGCATAGGAGGCGAAGGATTCCATCTGCGCGAAGATTTTCTCCGCCACCGCCCGGTCAACGCCGCGATGCACCGCGCCTTCCACGATGATATGCCCTTCCTCATCCTTGAGTCCCTCGATAAACACCTGTCGCTCACGCTGCATGACGTCATGCTTTTTCTTGCTCATGGCGCGGCGCACCACGTCGGCGCGTCCGAAGGAATAGCCCGCCAGCGAGCGGAAAATCTGCATGACCTGCTCCTGATAGACAATGCAGCCATAGGTCACGTCTAAAATATCCCGCAGGCGTTCGTCGTCGTATTGAATGAGCGAGGGATTCCGGCTGTTTTCGATGTATTTCGGAATGGACGCCATCGGACCGGGGCGGTAGAGCGACAGCACGGCGGTCAGATCCTCCACACTCTTCGGCTCCATGCGCTGCAGGACGCTGCGCATTCCCGCCGATTCAAACTGGAACACGCCCTCCGTCTCCCCCGCGCCCATCATGGCGAACACCTCCGGGTCGTCATAAGGGATGTCCTTCACCCGGAAGTCGGGACGGGTGCGGCGTATCATATTTTCCGCGTCCTGAATCACCGTCAGGTTGCGGATGCCTAAAAAGTCCATTTTGAGCAGACCCAGTTCTTCCAGCACCGTCATGGTG
>CACWOA010000105.1 GCA_902762395.1 uncultured Ruminococcus sp. | reverse complement strand
TAAAGCGCGTTCTGGGGATGGTCGGGGATGGAGGGATGATTGACCTTTTCCACCTGCGGATGCTTGGAGAGATATTCGATCACCTTGGCGGTGTTTTCCGCATGACGCTCGAGGCGGAGCGACAGGGTTTCCACGCCTTGCAGCAGCAGGAACGCGTTGAAGGGAGAGATCGCCGCGCCGGTGTCTCTCAGCAGAATCGCGCGGATATAGGTGACAAAAGCGGCGGGACCAACCGCGTCCACAAAGGATACGCCGTGATAGCTGGGATTGGGAGCCGCAATGGGCGCGTACTTGCCGGACGCCTTCCAGTCAAATTTGCCGGAATCGACGATGACGCCGCCGAGGGTCGTGCCGTGACCGCCGAGGAACTTGGTCGCCGAATGCACCACAATGTCCGCGCCATGCTCGATGGGACGGATGAGATAGGGCGTGCCAAAGGTGTTGTCGATGACAACGGGGATGCCGTGCTTGTGCGCAATCGCCGCGACCGCGTCAATATCCGGGATATCGCTGTTGGGGTTGCCGAGGGTTTCGAGGTAGACCGCCTTGGTCTTGCCGTCGATAGCGGCTTCCACTTCCGCGAGGTTGTGGATATCCACAAAATGAGTGGTTACGCCGAACTGCGGCAGGGTATGTGCGAGAAGGTTGTAGCTGCCGCCATAGATCGTCTTCTGTGCGACGATGTTCTCGCCGGCCTGCGCCAGCGCCTCGATGGTGTAGGTGATGGCGGCTGCGCCCGACGCGAGCGCCAGACCTGCCACGCCGCCTTCGAGAGCCGCGACTCTCTTTTCCAGCACATCCTGTGTGGAATTGGTCAGTCGACCGTAGATATTGCCCGCGTCGGCAAGACCAAAGCGCGCCGCCGCATGGGCGGAATTTTTAAAGACATAAGAAGTGGTCTGATAAATCGGCACTGCTCTTGCGTCGCTGGCGGGGTCAGGCTGTTCCTGTCCCACATGAAGCTGCAAGGTTTCAAATCTGTATGTTCCGGACTGGCTCACGCTGCTCGCCTCTTTCTGTTCTGTAACGGTGGTGGTTTCAGCTGCCGCTGCTGCGGCGGGTTGTGCCTGTGCCGCTGCTTCTGTCGGCTGTGCCGCTGCTGTTTCTGTTGCCGCGATATCTTTCTTTTTCCTACCAAAAAGTCCCATGATGTATTATCTCCTTTTATTATCGTATGGAATGAATGAGGTTTGTTTTATAAAAAATGTCAATGGAATCGTTGATTCTTACCGACAGCACATTCGTCCGAAACGATAGTTGGAGCGGACTAAATTTTCAAACCAGTGGGTCATGTCAAATCCCGCCTTACCTGAAAGGGTTTATCACCTACATAACTTATTTGTCTGGTAGGTTTTATGGGTGTATGATACCATATGCCAAGCCATTTGTCAAGTGTTTTTTTTC
Organism: uncultured Ruminococcus sp.; assembly: GCA_902762395.1. Taxonomy (GTDB): domain Bacteria; phylum Bacillota; class Clostridia; order Oscillospirales; family Acutalibacteraceae; genus RUG762. The sequence goes on along the minus strand of CACWOA010000105.1, from coordinate 6,184 downwards.
AAAAAATCACTTTTGTGCATAAAACCGATTATTTAACTATATATTATAGGCAATTGCGTATATGGTTTGTCCATCCCGCACAAAAAAGCAAAAAACGCTGCCCGTCAATGACAGTCTCCTGTCATATCATTCCGGACAGCGTTTTTTTGAAATCACTTAGGCACTGTGAGGAAGACAAAGATGACGCAGGATTTTTCGGCTATGACAAGGCGGAGAAGCGCAGGAATACTTGGTGTATTCCAAGCTTTGACAACGAAGTCAGAGCCGAAAAAAGACAAGTCAGATTGTTCAGATTATTTTTGAACAGTGCCTTATTGTTTATTTTTGAGCATACCTTATGCGGCAGCGAGAGCCGCTTTGCGCTTTTTCATCAGCAGCGTCGCCAGGAAGCCTAAGCCGACGCAGGCCGCTAACAGACAAATACCCAGCACCGGGCGGAACCGGATCCACGCGACCGCGATAATCAGCAGCGAATGCACCAGCGCGATCAGGAATTCCACGAGAATCAGCAGACCGTTGATCACGCCGCCGAGAAGCGGAATAAAGGAGGCGAGCTTGGTAAGCGGGGTAATCAACGAAAGATAACCGATAAAGATCATAAACGCACCGAGACCGCGGAAAATCCATTTCATCATCTTATCCTGTTCCCGCATGGCGGTAATCATTTCGGCGGTGGTATGAATGCCGCCGGTAATGTAATTGACGCGCTTGCCCTGCTGCGAGACATAGCTGGTAAAGGTGGTTCCCACAGGCTGGGCAATCAGGCTGACCTCTTTCCAGTCGTTATATTGCCAGGTAATCCGCAGGTCGCCGATCTGGGGTTTGCTGAGATCCGCCGCGTTGGTCACATAGGAGCCGGATATCACAAAGCCTTCCGGCGCAGTCAGTCCGGCGGATGTCGGGTTGAGTACCGCATCGGTATCCATGTTCTGAATCTGAAGATCGCTCAGATGATAGTTGCCGAGAGTCACCTGTTCCGCGTAGGCGGCAGCGTTCTGATAAAGCACCGAAGCGGGGTTTTCGTGACCGGAAGAGCGAGCAAAATCCGACGAGTCAATCAGGCGGTCACTCCACACTTTTTTATAGGAATAGGTAGTGTCGCCGTCGTCATCGGTATCGGAATCTTCCTCCCACTGGTCGATTTCCACGACCCTTTTGAGCGCGGCGGTGTGAACGCTGCCGCCGAAATCAGGATCCGTCATGTCCTCATCCACGACGGTGATTTTACCGCTCACCGAGACAAGTTTCCCTTCGTACTCCGAAGGGTCGCTGTCGGAAACGATATCCACCACATTCGCCTCCACCTCGTTGGTGGTTTTGATGTTACGGACATTATTGCCCTCGTTCCACCAGAGCAGCCCCGTGCCGACCACGATCATGATCAGACCGCCGACAATGCCGCCGATAATACCGCCGTTTTTGCTGTTTTTCTTCGCCATTACATTCCTTCCTTTCGGATAAAGATGGGGCAGGATGCGATTGTCGGAAAGACAACCCGCCTTGCAAGAAAATTATAGCATATTCTTTGGTAATATACAAGTTTTTTTTGTCAATTTTTATATGTTTTTGATTTCCAACTTTAACAAATCTTAACACTTTCTTTGCGATGTTTGAAAATTTCGGGATTATGATATACCCATCAACCACAAGGGAGGATTTCAGCAATGGAAACCATCTTAACCACCAATCTGCTGACCAAACAGTTCAAGCATCAAAAAGCAGTGGACGGCGTTTCGGTGCAAATCGAACGCGGCGCGATTTACGGACTCATCGGACGCAACGGCGCGGGCAAGACCACCTTTCTCCGCATGATTGCGGGACTTGCGCGTCCCACCTCCGGCGAAATGGAAATCATGGGATTCCACTCGAACGGCGGCAAACTCAGCACCGCCTTTGAACGGGTGGGCAGCCTGATCGAACAGCCCGGTCTTTACCATCATCTGGATGCTTTTGAAAACTGCAAGCTCAAAGCCATCTGCTGCGGCGTGTACTCGAGGGACTACGTCAATCAGAAACTCGCGCTGGTCGGTCTTAGTGACGTGGGCAAAAAGACAGTCGGTCATTTTTCGCTCGGAATGAAGCAGCGTCTCGGCATCGCGCTTGCCATGATCGGGGAACCTGATCTTCTCATCCTCGACGAGCCGATCAACGGACTGGATCCGCAGGGCATCATCGAAGTGCGCGACATCATTCAAAAAATCAACCGCGAGCAGAACATCACCGTCATCATTTCCAGCCACATTCTGGAGGAGCTTTCCAAAATCGCGACCCATTACGGCTTCATCCACAACGGCCGACTTGTCCGGCAGCTCAGCCGCGAGGCACTCATGGAACAATGCGCCGACCGTCTGGAAATCGTCACCGACACACCTGACAAGGCCTGCACGGTGCTTGATCGGCTGGGCTGCGAATACAAGGTAGTTGACAGACAGACCCTTCATGTGCTGAATCACATTGACGACGGCGCGATGATCAACGCCGCATTGGGCGCGGAAGGAATCGCGGTCGCCGCCATCGGCAAAAAGAACGAAAGCTTAGAGGATTATTTTATCGAGTTGATTCACAAGACATGAAAGGAAGAAAAAAATGTTCAACGTCATACGCATGGAGCTGCACAGAATGTTCCGAACGCGCAGTTTTTATATCACACTCGCCGTCAACGTCATTCTGATTGTCCTTTTGTTTTCTATGATGGCGTCATCCATCAACGAGGGATTTGCCGCGGCACCGCCCGCGGCCGAAAACTCCGTCACACAAAATGTCGAAGGATTGGAAATGGAGATGGTTCTCGACAACCGCTACGGTCCTAATCCCATGAATGTTTGCTTCTCCTTTACCGGCTGGAGCATTCTGTTTGTCGTCATTTTTATGGCTTGTTTTGTAGGCAGATTCTATAAGGACGGATTCTGCAAAAATGTCATGGGAAGCCGGGGATACCGCTTCCGTTTTCAAATGGCGCAATCGGTTTGCGCCGTCCTCTACTCAGTTGTCAATATTATACTGGCGGGAACAGTTTCACTGCTGATGGCAAAAGCGCTGATTCAGTCCTTCACCTTTGCCTATCTGGACATATTTTGTCTGAATTTGTTTGGACAGTTTCTGCTTCTCTGTGCCGTCGGAAGTTTTTCCGCGTTTCTTACGGAATGGACACGCAGCACTGTTCCGGCGATCGTCTATATCTTTCTGCTTTCCACCAATATTGTGGCTATGATGACCTCCTATATTGACAGCCATTTAAGCGATTGGCTGCACAAAGAATTTGTCACAGCGAATTATCTGCCTTCGCTCTATTTCACCAATCAGTTTTTACTGGACGTATCAGACAGTGCCAAAAACAACGCGATGCTCCTTCACGCGACCCTGCTGTCGCTGGTGTTCTTTGTCATTTACAATGTGGCGGGTTCGGCTTTAATCACTAAGCGCGACATCAAATAAAAATACAACGGGGATAGTAGGATACAATGAAAGACAAAGACAGGAAAAAAGTCAAAAATGAAACCGACTATATGACCATTGGTCTGTGTCTGGGAATGAGCTTTGGCGCGGCGCTGGGTCAGGTTCTGTTTCACAACTTATCGGTAGGAATCGGTACGGGCCTATGCATCGGTCTATGTATAGGTCTGATAGCAGATGCCGGAAAGAAAAAAAGGGAGGAATGGACTGATGGATATCAACTATTTATTTCTTGGTATATGTGTTGTTTTATACCTGATCGGGCTGGTACTGACAATTTGTCAGGTGTACCGTTTTACCGTGATTGACGCGAAAATACGCGGAATGAAACATCCGAAAGCAATGGGGCTTCTCGCATCGTCGGGACAAGGCGGCGGCGGTATGCTGCTTTACCTGATAAAGCGAAAGCAATATCCTGTATCGTCCGTCTCCATGGCGCAAAAGAAGGCGCTCAAACAAAGTAAAACCGCCGCCTGTATTGGCGTTTGCATCATGCTCTTCAGCATTGCTCTGGTAATCGTTGGATTAAATCTTATGTTTTAGAATAGGAGAATAAAAAATGATGAATGTCATACGAATGGAAATTTACAGAATGTTTCATTCTGTCAGTTTTTACACAACCATACTTTTGTGCGCCGCGATGGCAGGCGTACTGTTATTGTCACAGTCGAATTCCATCAACAAATACTACGACGGCGCGTCCTCGCAGGAAACTGCAGGCGTGACCGTCAAGGACAAAAAGGGCGGTGACGTCTATGTGGCGGGAAATGATGACGAAACCGGAATCGCCGCCGGAGACGCCGTGAATATCGCCTCCCCCGGAAATGTCTGTGATTCCTACATCACATCCGCCCATCTCTTTGAGGGGATTTTTATGGCGCTTTTCGTGGGCAGTTTTTATGCGGGCGGTTACTGCAAAAACGTACTGGGCAAGGTCAGACGAAAAGGTTACTTCCAAGCGGCGCGGCTCGCCTGTGTGACGATCTACGCGGCGATGATCCTTGCCTTCACCACCGTTGTCACGGTCGCGCTGGCCGCCCTTCTCATTCACGCCTTTACCTTTGCCAATATGGGCGAATTCGCGCTGTTTCTGCTGGGGGAATACCTGCTGCTGGTCGCGTGCGGCACGATGTTCTGCTTCTTCACTGATTTATTCCGCAGCAAAATTCCCTCCCTCGTCTATGCGGTATTGCTTGGCACGACTTTGGTTCTCCTGATCGAAACCGTCATCAACAACACGGCGGAAAAGCTGCTGCACAAGGAATTTTTCATTCAGCATTACCTGCCCTCCCTCTACGCTTCCGACTACCGTTACGGCAGCCTGCTCGGCGGCGGGGTGGAAGATGTGAGCAAAATGTTAATTCACGCGGCGGTGCTTTCCATTTGCGCTCTGGTGGTGTATAATGGTCTGGGAGCTTTGGCGCTCTCTCAAAAAGACGTTTGACAGGAATGATTCCATTGATGTTTGCAGTCATTTTTTCCATGATCGCCGTTCTCGCGGCAGTGCTTTGCGGGGTGTATGTCCTTTATCTGCGGCGGCAGATCGACGATATATGCCGCCAGATGGCATTTATCGACCGACACGACAGCAACAAGCGGATTGCGGTGGATACCCGCGACGCGGCGATTCTGCGGCTGACCGCCTGCATCAACGCTCTCGAGGACGAAAAGCGCCGCGTCAAAACACAGGCGCAGCTTGGCGAGCGGAATTTTAAGGACACCATCTCCGGCATTTCGCACGATATCCGCACGCCGCTCACCTCGCTGTACGGTTATTTCCAGATGCTGCAAAACGCGCTGGCACATCCTGCCTCCGACGGACAGCCCATCGAAAAATACATCCGCATCATGGACGGCAGAATCCACGAATTGCAGGATATGACCGAGCAGCTTTTCACCTTCGTCAAGCTCGAAAATCCCTCCTATGTGCTGGACTGCGGCGAGGTCAATCTCACCCAGACGCTTTGCGACGTGCTGTTTTCGTTCTACGACGATATCGGGCAAAACGGTCTGGAACCAAAAGTCGACATTCCCGGCGAAATATACACCGTCAGCGCCGACGCCGCCGCGCTGCGCCGTGTGCTGCAAAATATCATTAAAAACGCGCTGATTCACGGGGAAAGGGAATTGTTTGTCAATATGGCGAACAGCAGCGAATGGACGCAGGGGGTTGAAATCGCTGTGGGCAACCGCATTCCGCCGGACAGCGACATCGACCTCTCGCGTATTTTTGAGAAATTTTACAAAGTGGATTCTTCCCGCCACAAAAGCGGCTCCACAGGGCTGGGGCTTTTCATCGCCCGATCGCTCGTCGAACGAATGGGGGGTCAGATTCGGGCGGAAACAGACGGCGACACATTCACGATAAAGGTATTATTAAAGAAGATGGGTAGGTAGGAATGAACATTTTAATTATTGAGGACAACGGGGAAATCAACGATCTGATCAGGGACGCCATCAGCGGCACCATCAAAGAAGCCCGGTGCCTACAGGCATACGCAGGCACCGAGGGGCTTCTTTATGCCAGGGGAACAGAGACGGATTTAATCATTCTCGACCTGATGCTGCCCGGCAAAAGCGGTGAAGATGTGCTGAAGGAACTGCGCACGTTTACCAAAACCCCCGTCATCGTGGTGTCGGCCAAAAATGAACTCGACGGCAAGGTAGATTTGCTGCTGTCGGGCGCGGACGATTATCTGACCAAGCCCTTTGAGATCAAGGAACTGCTGGC
>CACWOA010000104.1:8034-14288 GCA_902762395.1 uncultured Ruminococcus sp. | reverse complement strand
TATATGTGATAAAATGATGTCGAATCAAATAGATAAAATCGGTTGTATTTCGTTTTTTATCTTTGTTCTCCATTTCATCATTTTACTATCATCAAAGGAGGCATCACGCGATGGACGCACAAACATACAGCAACATCACGGCTGCGTGTGACCAGATCGCCGCAAAGACGCAGGAGCCCGGCATTTCGGCGCTCGCCGCACGGCTGCACCGGGCGGCGGAAAGGGAGCACAAGCCCACCATGGCGCTCGTCAGCTTCAACATGAATCACGCGGAGCGATTCGCCGTCGTCAAAGACTTCACAGGCGTCGACGTTCCCGAAGAACTTGCCGCCAAAACAGACGGCACGCCTGCCTGTATCCTGTTCGATTACAACAGAACCCCCGGCATCCTCGTCGACGGCGGTTCCGACGGCATCACCGTCTACGGGCTGCCCTGCGAAAAGCTTCAGAACAGACGTATTGCGGTCTGCGACGCGGTCAAATCCCGCGACAAATGGTTTGTCCTGGCGGAGGAAATTGACATTGCCTGTCTGGTTATCAACGCCACCATGGCCATGACCCAGCTCGAACGCGGCTGGCTGAAGGAATGCGGTCAGCCGCTCTTTGGCACAAACGAACCGGTCATCGCCACAGTGGGGATGAATCTTCTCAATACGCAGGAGGAAATGCAGGCGGTCAGCGATGCCGTCAACAGCGGTCTGCGGCGGCTGGGCATGAGTACCCGGATCTTTGACAGTCCTATGGAAGCAATGGCATGGATGGACGCGTTTTTGAATGATCCCGCCGTACAGACCGGCCGTCTCGCACGGGTGGCTGCCAACGGTCTGACCGAACTGACCGAGCGCACCAAAGCCTTTATGAGTACCGCACTGATCGGCGCTTCCGCCATCGACGAAGCGGTTGCCAAGATAGAAGGACAGCGCAAAACGCTGCAAACAGCGGGACAGCTTGCTTCCGAGAGCATTCTCTTCAACGAACTGACGCGCCTCAAGGTCATGGCGTCCGAGAGCGTCCGCGATTACGGACAGCGAATGGTGGGCAACATCAAATCCAAGGTGGAAACTTATCCGCTCGAACAGATTCGCGGCATGGACGCGGAAATCAACCAGTTTATTATCGGTTCATGGGACGCGTTTCTCGCCAAGGTCGCGGAAACCACCGAGGGCGAGCTGCAAAAGGTCTCCGCAAAGCTCACCACCCAGATGGAGGCGGACGCGGGCGAATTGATCGCCGCTCTCGACGAACCCACCCGCCGCGCCCTTTACGGCGCGATTGCGTTTGCCCCGTCCTACGCGGAGCGGGCGGAAAATATGCCTGTGCACGCGCCGCTGGAGTTTTCGGGCGTCAATATCAACCAGATCACCCAGCAGCTTCGCCGTGAGACACGCGGCATGATGCTGGTCTCCATTCCCCTTCTCTTTGTCAATCCGCTCTTTGCGGTGGGCAGCATCGTCGCTTCCAAATTCATCGGCAAATTCCGCACCGACAGCGAGCTGAAAAACGCCCGCGCCGATATGGCCAAGCAGATCGAAAATCTCTGTGCCGCCAATTCGGAGGTCATCGTGCAGCACGTCGAAGCAAGCTTCGACCGCCAAATGCAGGAAGGCTCACAAAACGTCCGTGCCGCTTACGACAACCTCATCAACGGATTAGAGGGCGAACTCAACCGCATGAAGGCGCAGCAGGGACAAAAAGCCGAAGTCAAACGCTTCCTTGAGGAACAACTGCAATCGGTCATCCCTTCCCTGCAAAGCCAAATGTAAAATAAAGGAGGACAAAATCAAATGGATAATTACAGAACTTCACGGGAACTTTCCGGTAAAATGCAGCAATGTCTGCGGGTCTACGCGGATATGCTCGGCGCACCCGATCAGTCCAAGGCGGGTACCTACGGATTTGTTCCCGGTTTACAGATGACGGTCGAACAGGAGGCGCTGGAAAAGCAGATCGACAAGCTGGAACAGGGTATCTTCCAAGTACTCTTTACCGGCGGCTTCAGCGCGGGCAAATCCACCCTCCTCAACGCCCTCATGCGCAAAAAGGTGCTGCGCATGGCGATCACGGCGGAGACAGCCGTTATCACCAAAATCGTCTTCGGGCAGGACGAAAAGGTCATCGTCTATGAAAAGACCACCGATTCCCAGACCGGACAGAAGCTGTCGCGTGAAATGAGCGTGGAGGAATTCTTTGAAGACTTCCGCATCAGCCAGGATGCGCCCGACAAATTCAACAATATCGACTACGTCGTTCTCCAGCAGCCCGGCGAAGGCATCGGCGGCTCGCTGGTGCAGCTCGTGGATTCCCCCGGCACCGAAAATTCCGTGGAGGATACCATGACCGCCCGTCAGTTTGCCGAAAACGCGAGCGCCATCGTTTACATGATCAATTCCGCCATGCCCTTTATGCTGGAGGACAAGGAGTACATCGCCAGCCACTACGCGGGTCGGCATATGCGCAATATTTTCTTCGTCTGCAACCGCTTCGACGCGCTGGACGAACAGTCTAAGGAGGATTTGAGAAAGAGCGTCCGTCAGCAGCTCAAAGACGTCTTTACCGACCGCAGCGGACGGTTTGACGAGGAACTCTTCAACAGCCGCGTCTTCTACACCGACGCATATCATTCGCTCTGCGCCCGTGTGGGCGAACAGGTGCAGACCCCCTTCGGCACCATGCCGTGCGACGATTCCGTCACAGGCGTACCGGAATTTGAGAGCGACCTGAGCAATTACCTCACCGCCGACGACCGCGACAAGGAAGCCTTCCGCGGCTATATGTCCCAGCTTGCCAGCAAATATGTGGGCGCGATGGACAAGATCGAGGAAATCCTCGCCTCCTACCACAAGGGCGCCGATCAGCTCATTGCCGAGCGCAACGAGTTCGAGAGCAAGCGCGGTCGTCTCGAAATGATTATCACCCAGATCGAGGAAAGCTGCCGCAACTGCGTGGCAGGCATTCTCTCCTCCGCCAAAAGCGAATATACCAGTTGCATGAACCGCATCAACACCGGATGGGACGCGCATTTCTCCCGCGTGAGCGTACCCTTCGGACTCAAGGAAATGGCGGTTCTCACCATGAACAAGAAAAACGACGCAAAGGTCAAGGAAGTCACCAAGCCCTTTGCCGACGCGGTGCAGGCTTATGTCAAAAACGAATTCGACCAGATGGGCAACAACCTGCGCGCCAATATCGACGCGTATCTCAACACCCTCGAAAAGCAGCTCGCGATACAGCAGGAACAGATGGAAAGCCTCAACCTGCCGATCTCCATCGAAGATCTCCGTCAGGCGCTTCTCGGCGGCACGATGGGGCACGGCGATCAGGATTTTAACAGCGGCGATATGACCAGGGGCAACCTCTTCCAGATCATCCTCGGCATCATCGGACTTGACCCCGAAATCATTCTCGGCGGTCTCAACGGCAGAACCTCCAACAGCAAGGCGATTCTCGATTTCATCGTCAAGAATTTCCTCGAATATATCGCGGTCTACGTCGTGGCGTGGCCGATCGGCGCGGGCATTATGGCCTATCGCGTCATCAGCATGGTCAGGGGCGTCAAGGAGCATAAGAAATCCCGCGCCGCCGACATTCTGCTGGGTATGCGCACCGAAACGGTCGCCGCGCTTCAGGCGGAGCAGGAGCGTTATGTCATGGAACTCGAGGCGCAGCTCGCCGCCATCACCCGCGCCGGCGCTTCGATGGCGGACGGCATCCGCGGTCTGGCGGACGACTATACCGCCAGCCTCAACGATACCATCCAGAAGCTCAAGAGCCACACCGACAACCTCCAGACCGAAACCGCCCGCACCTACAAGATCAGGGAACTCCTCCTGCGCAACATCAGCGAGGTCAAGCTTGGAATACACCAAGTATTCCTGCGCTTCTCCGCCTTGTCATAGCCGAAAAATCCTGCGTCATCTTTGTCCATCTTATTTCCTCACAGTGCCTAACATAAACAGAAAGAAGGGGGAATCAACCTTTGTACAGTGATACATTGAAGGAACAGTGGCGGAACCTGTACAGCGATTTCGCGCAGGAATACGACCGCCTGACGCTGAAAGGAGACGCGCCTGCCTGCTTCCGGCAGTGGTATGAAACACGGCTGCACCGCTGGCAAAGCGTCGCCTATCCGGAAGGCATTATTCTGGAGCAGACGGGCGACGCGGCATTGTCCCGCGAACTGACCGACGCCATGAGAAACTTCGCTTTTTCCCCGGTGAAGCCGCAGCCCGTCAGACCGATGTGGCTGAGCGCGGCGCTGGGTCTGATCGCCGCTTCTTTTTCATCGGCACTTCTGCTGCTGTTTCACTGGAACCCCATCCGCATTGTCATCAGCGGAATCGTGGTGTTTATCGTCACGGCGCTCGGCGTTGCCCGCTCGGTGACCTCCGCGCGGGAAGCGGAAGCCAAACGCGTCCGCGACGCGTATGTGGCACAATTGCGGGATTATCTCGGCACACTGACCGCCGTCTGTGACAAATACGAAACCGCCCCCGCCGACCAATCCGCCGCCCCCTCTTCGGACGACACTCCCCAGCCGCCGCAGGAACCCGACGACAGGAACGAGGGTGACGTATGACCGCACAGCAGCCGCTTTCCGAAATTCTGCGTATCATCGACGCAAACCCTGTCTGTCGGGCGATGTTTACCGGGGAACAGCTTACCAAATACCGCATTATAGCGGAACGTCTGGCGCTGCCCGACAGTGCCAGACCTTTCCGCGTGGTATTTTGCGGCGTGTTTTCCTCCGGCAAGACCTCGCTGATCAACTCCCTGCTGTCTTCGGATTTTCATCTGCCGGAAGGCGTGAATCCCGTGACGAAGATGGTGACACGCATCCGGGGAGGCAGCCGGGTCTCCTGCGCCTATCGGCTGGGCGACAGGGAAAACGCCGTTTCCACCGATTACATCGAGGCGCTCATCAAGGGGCAGAAGCAGCTGATCTATGACAGCCACGAGCTGATTGTCACCGTACCCTCGGAGATTCTGCAAAACCGGGTGGAATTTCTCGACACCCCCGGCTTCAACGACGAGATGGGCGGCGACCTCGAACGCATGAGCCGCGAAACGATCTATGAATCGGACATGGCGGTGATGTGCTGCTCGGCGCTGCAGCTGGGCAAAATCTTTGAACGCCAGCTGCTGCAGGAACTCGACGACCTCACGGGACATTTTTCCCTCGTGGTCACTCGTATGGACAACCTCAACACCGTCGAGGACTGCGACGCGGTCATCCGGCAGGCCAACCGTCTCATGAAGGACAAAGGCAACGACGCGGCGGTCTTCCCCGGCGACATCAGCTTTGTGTTTCCCGTGGTCAACCGCAACGCTCTTTCCGACAGCTATCCGGACGCGGAAAAACACATTAAAGCCTTTGAAAACACCCTGCGCGCCGTGCTTTCCGACGAAACCATCCGCCGCAGAATCCGTCAGAAATCCGACGAAAAGGCGCTGGCACTCTGTCTGCGCGAGATAGAGCCGATATTTGCACAGCTGGCGCAGCAGCAGCAAGCCGAACTCACGGAGCTGACACGCAAAAACAGCGCCGCCGTCAGGCAGCGCGAATGGAATGCCCGCACCGAGCAGAACCGGTTTGCCGACAAGCGGCGGGAGGCAAGCTATGCCGCGCAGCAATTCGCCCGCCAGCGCATGGGCGCCCTCTCCGCGCAGATCATGCAGCTTCACGATCCCAGTACGTTTCAATTGGAGGCGACCCGCCTGACCGGCAGCATGATGTCCGCACTCATCGGAGACATCGCTGCCTACAGCGCGCAGCAGGGCATTGCGCCTGCCGAAACGGTGGTCAACATCCTCAGCGGAGAATATTTTGCCCTTCATTTTACCGTGCCGCCTCTCGTCAAAAAACCCGTCCTCCGACGCGGTCCGATCAAGCGCTTATTCGTCACACTCTTCCGGTTCCTCACGCTTCGTTTTCAAATCGACGACGGCTGCGAAATGGAATACGCCGGCTATCAGGAACCCGCTGTGCAGGCCGTATGGAACGGACCTGTCCCGTGGCTCCTGCGCCAGTGGGACGCTTACCTTGAACGGCTGCACGCCGGTATGAAAACCGACGGTTTTTACGGCGGCTACGAACAGTCCATCCGCGACAGACAAACGCTCATCGACCTGTGCGAGAATGTCCGGCAATTGGCGGTTTACGGAAAATAATACACAAAAAAAGCACGCTGTTCACTGCTATGGAACCGCGTGCTTTTCCTTTTATTCTTTTTATTTCATTTTACCATGGATCAAAG
>CACWOA010000104.1:0-8022 GCA_902762395.1 uncultured Ruminococcus sp. | reverse complement strand
TTATTTCATTTTACCATGGATCAAAGTCCCAGTCTCTCCGCCTCTTCGTCGGAAATTTTAAAATACTGCCTGAGCTGTCTGCGGCAAAGGTCGTTTCTGCCGTCAATGATGCGATAGAGATTATCCACCTCTCTCCGCCACGCCTCATAGGTAGCGGGTTTGTGCCAGCGTTCGCAATGACGAGGTATTTCGTCCTCTATCTGCGCCGCCATTCTTTGCAGAATGGGCTTCATGGTTTTCGGCTGGAAGGTGGTGTTGAGATGCTCGGCAAAGCGTTCGATAAACCGCTGCCGGAAATCGGGATTTTTCAGAAGCGCACAGCGCAGTTCTGTGGAAAAACCGTTATCCGCACCGTGACCGGCAGGATTGAACTGGGTTTGAAACATATTCAGACTGTCCCATACCGCGTCGTTGCGGAGCGTCATATCAAAATCAAACATAATCCATCGCCACTTGCCGCTGCTGCTTTTCTCGCAGTAACATTTGATATTTCCCGTATCGCCGTTGGCAAAATAGATTTCGGTAATCAGGTAGTCAATGAAATTGTCAATATCCACCTTACCCGCCACATATTGATAATAGGTTTCGTCCTTCAGATCATGGGTGGCGGCGTAATGTACCAGATCAAGGTAGGCCTCATTGGTGCCGGCTTTGGCGTTGCTGTTGCCCTTGATCAGATCAAGGTTGTTTTCGTCCACACCGGCATATCTTCCCAGCCATTCGGCGTTGATTCGCTCCCGCAGATCAAAATAGCCCCAATACTGCCCGTTGATATACACCGCGACCGGCTGCCAGTCCTGAAATACCAGCGAAGTATGCCCCTTCATCACCTGCGCGGCGTATGCGTCGCGAATGCGGGTCATATTCTGATCCTGTCCGCCCGCCCGCAGCAGCAGACATCCGAACGTCGTGTGATCGCTGTTGTCAAAAAACGGATAGGTCACGTTGTCAACACCGTAATCCCCCCGGAAATACACCGCAACGCTCTTTTGGTCATAAGCGCGGGAAAACTGACCGTACACCTTCATTCCCGCCAGCTCGTCGATGACCTTTTTCCCGTTCACATAATATTCAAAATTGGTTTCCCTCTCCCAGTCCTTCCAGAAATTCGCGCCCACATAGGGAAATTCCGGGGAATGCTGCGTGCCAAAGGCAAAAATACCTGTTTCCTCGGAAAACAGTCCCTTGGGGTCGGACGCAAGACACACGACGGGAAGCGTGCGGTCGGATCGGCTGCCGATGATATAGGTAGCCGTGGCGACCTCGCTGGGGAGTCGGTTGGTCTTGAAGGCACGCACCCGCAGCACGGTGTTCTCCGTGACCGACAGATCGCGAAATTCATCGGATTGCTCCGTGGGGACACTGCCGTCTGTGGTGTAGCGATATACGGTATCGCCTTCCGCCAGGGACAGGCTGACAATCGTCCCGGGCGTCACATAACCGCCCGTGCAGCTCAGACGCGGCTCTGTGGCGTATCCCGTCAGACCTGCCGGGTCGTTGGAACTGCCCGGCGTGGGATTGGCAAAATAAACCCGTTCGGCGGTTCCTTCCTCCGTTCTCCCGGTGGTCACACCCGCCCGCTGCCTGCCGGTTTCAAAAATATCCATCGGCACGCCCTTGGCATTGGAGAGAACCACCGTCTCCCCCTTGCTGCTGAGATCAAATCCGGCATACAGTGCGCCGGGTTTCGCCGTGTAAGCGTCCGAAGTGCAATACACCAGCCGAAAGCCTCCGGCGGGAATCACCGTATCGGTAAACCGGAACGCCGGGCTGCCTTTGTCCCCGTCGGTCAGCTGCCAGCCGTCGAGAGAAACATCCTTGTCGGAGGGGTTGTACAGTTCAATCCAGTCCCGGTTTTCCTGCGCGCCGTTACCCTTCACGGCGCTGAGCGTCCTTTTGATTGACAACGGCGTAGACCCCCTCAAAACAGCTTTCGAGCGGGACGGTCTGCATCACCACGCCCGCCAGACCGAGAACGACCGCCTGATCCTTCGCGTCAAGCTGAAAGGAGGTGTGCATATCGCCGTTTTCTTCGATGGTGTTGCGCCCCGAACAAAGCACCCGCCGGCTCTCGCCCGGAAAGAGCATGACGCCCTTTTGAAAACGCCACTTTTCTGTCTTGCCCGCGTCATCCGACAAGGTATAATCCGAAAGCCTTACCGCCTTTGCGGACACATTCTTCACGGTGACAAAGCCGTAGCAATTGCCGTCCGCCGACGGAAGGGTGAAATTATTGGCGCAGCAGCATTCCGTAATCATCAGCTCGTTCTCCAGCTTTTCGATCACATCTTCGGGACGTCCGGCGCAGACGCCTTCATTTTTTCTGCCCGGCGAGGGCTTGGCAAACCACAGATAGCTGCCGTCCCCGGTGCGTCCCAGCGAAATATCCTTGAGGCTTTCTCCGATATCGACGCGGGTGGTTTTGCCGCCGCGGTTGACCAGATAGAGACTTTCCCCACGGGACGCAAGCGAAAAGCTGGCGTGAAGTTCGTCATGTTCCGCGTCGTACCAGTCCTTTCCGTCGCAAAAGACAAGCCGGTATCCGCCCGCCTTGACGGTCAGGTCAGGAAAAGCGTATTTGGCAGGATCGCGCTCGCTGTCCGAAAGGTACCAGTTTTTCAGGCTGATATCGGTGCGTCCCTCATTATAAAGCTCGATCCAGTCGGGCGTTTCCCCCTCGCTGTCGGTCAGAAACGACGCGTTTTTTGTCATAATCTCGTTGATGACCAGCTTGTCGCTTTCTCCGCCGGGGGAGCAGCCGCCCATCACGCCGACCGCGCAGGCGGCGACCAGCAGCAGGCTGACCGCTCTATGGATGAATTTCATGCAACCTTCTCCGTTCTTTTCTCTGGGAACCAGGTAATACTGTTTTCATTATACAGCATCTTCTCTGCTTTTTCAATGCGATGACCGAAATTCTCAATTATTTTGCAAAATATGACGATTGTTTCGCAAAGAAACGAGGAATTCTGTCTTGACTATGGCGGTTTCCTGTGCGATAATAAAGTCAATAAAAAATACATTCCGTCAATCAGATCACCGAAAAGGAGATGCCGAGCATGGCACAGAGATCGAGAAAAATCACCCTGCCCTTCAGGTCTGTCGATGAAAAGCCGTATATCTTCGCGAGCTATGGTCATGACGACAAGGAGATCGTCTTTCCGAAACCCAAAGAACTGTACGAAAAAGGCTACAATGTCCGGTCGTTGGAATACGGCGACGAGCGGGAGCGCACGCTGGCGCTGACCAGCGCTGGTCGCGGCGGCGGGCGTGCAGCTCTCCGGGCTGTTCGATATCCTCAGCTGGCTGGGCGGGCTGTTCGGATGATTTTTCCCCCGCGCCGCTTGTCAGCCATTCCCCCTGTCCGGCACAACCGGACGAATGCGACCAAAGGTATCATCCAAACGGATTGCCCTGAAAAACGGCGACGCTGACCGTTTCGGGCGATTGCAACAATCTCGGGAAGGAGACCCTTATCATGCTCAGATATTTTCTTGCGCCCCTGCTGGGCGGGGTGATCGGATATATCACCAACGACCTTGCCATCCGTATGCTGTTTCGCCCGCGCAGGGAAATCCGCATCGGAAAATGGCGCGTTCCGTTTACGCCGGGGCTGATTCCCCGGCAGCGGCAGCGCATTGCCGCCTCGATCGGCAGTGTGGTCAGCAGCGAACTGCTTGACCCCGCGACCCTCCGGCAGACGCTTCTCTCTGAAAACGTCACGTCCGCCCTTCGCGGCAGGATAGACGAGGTGTTCCTGCGCTGGCGGAATGAGCCGCGTTCCCTGCGTGAAAAACTGTCGGAGACGGCGGGCGAGGAAACCGTCCGGCATTATGAGGAAACGCTCCGCGTCAAGGGCGCCGACGTCATCTCGGAAAAACTGGTGGCGGCGGACGCGGGCGGCACCGTCATGCGCGCCGCCATGCATTCCCTGAGAGAAAAGCACGGCTTCGGACTGCTGACCGGGCTGATGGACGACAGCGTAACGCAAAATCTCGGCGGCAGGCTCAACCGCCTCATCGCCCAGAACGCGCCGTCTTTTCTGGAAACCGAAATCGGTCGTCTCGAAGACGAGCTTCTCGATCAGCCTGTCAGTGCGCTGTATGAAAAATACGCGGACAAAGCCGAAACCCTCAAGGAGCGGCTCATGACCCTTTACCGCCTCACGGTGAAACAAAAGCTGACGGAGGCGCTCTCCGCCGTCAACATCGAGCAGATGGTGACGGACAAAATCAACGCGTTCAGCGCCGAAGAGCTGGAAGCCCTCATTCTCAGCGTGATGAAGAAGGAACTGCGCGCTATTGTTCTCCTGGGCGCCCTCTTAGGCGCACTGATGGGATTTCTCAATCTGCTGATCTGATGCTCTCGTCGGATATCACGCGCTTTCTCCCCGCCAACAAAGCCCTGCCGGGCAGCCAAAGCATATCGTGTGATGCTTTCCTGCCCGGCAGGGCTTTTTGTCTTTTCTGTTTTCCCCGGATTTCTCTGAGAAGTTACGGCAGCAGCTCCCATTCCCGCACGATGGCACGGATGTCATCAAAAAGAAGCTCTTCTCGGTCGTATTTCAGCCCGATCTTTTTCTTCCCGAGACGGTCTTTGAGCCGCAGCAAAATCCAGATGGGATTGTCACTGCCCGGTCTTCTGATTTCTTCCCTCCAGATCCCGAGGAGGAAGCAGATTTTAAAGATCAGCGCAAGATAGCGCCGGGAATTGCCGTCGTCATCCGCCGTATCGGAGCAGCGTTTCACATCGTCCAGATAGTCGTTCCACAGCTGTCGGTACATCGACTCCTTCTGCAGCAGGTCGGTAAAGCTGCTTCGCGCTATGCCGTAATCCTCCGCGGAAATCCGCACCAGTGTCAGCAGGCGCAGCGCACCGCACAGCGGGGACTTTTCGGACGAATGGGACGAAGCAGCCATCTGCCGCGCATCGAAATCGCTCTCGATGATGTAATCGAGCCAATGTCTCCGCTCCGAGGGCGGAATCACCGTCACTTCGGCGGCCGACGTGCAATCCAGCTCATACGCCCCGATATGGGTCAGGGCAAAGCACGCCACATTCCGGATGCGCCAATCGGGATATTGGGTCAGTCGCAGCAGCAGCCCGTTGATTTCGCTGCTGGTACTCATGGGAGCGCTGCTATAGGACAGCCGGGCAATTTCCGTCAGCAGCGTTTCGGCGCTTCCCTGCCAGTAATAGTTGCAAAGCGCCATCACGCCCATGAGGAACTGCGGCTTCATCGACCGCCCCGACGTAAACCCGCCGCTGTTAAACCGCCGACAAAACGCCGCGACCGTCTCCTCGGAATTACAGTCCTCCTCCGACCCGTCCACATAACGCATGGCAATCTCCGTCAGCTCCTCCGGCGTGCGCGGTCTCTCCAGCTCGGCTATCGGAATCCAGCGGTAGCAGATATATCCCACGCAGAAAAGATAACGCGGAATTGCGCTGTTGTTTTTCACGTCTGTGAAAAACGTCGTCAGCAGATGGCGGCAGATGCTTTCGCGATGGGTGGAAAAACGCAGAATCGCGTCAAAATCGTCCAACTGGAAATGGTAGAAATAATAAGACAGCGCGTAGTGGATACATTTCAGCCGCAGGGATGTGTCAATGAAAGGATTGTTGCGGATGATCTTGAGAAGAATCAGCGTGGCGCATTCGCGCGCTCTTCGCCATTTCGGGGAAGAATTGACGGCATATTCCGCTATCGTGTCGATGTAGCCCTTGGCAATCTCGCGATTGAGAATAGGCGCGTTGGCGATAATGCTGCTCCACGCGCTGAGCATATTTTCATCCTGCTCCTCCTCGCCGAAGCACAACGCTTTAATCCGCTCCGAGAGGTACTGGCGGCGCGCTTCGATGGAGGTATCTTTCTCCAGACCAATGCCGTTGGCAAGCGCGTAAGAAGCAAAATAATTCTGCCATACGGACGAGGAAAATTCAAAATACGTCTGCTGACCGCTGTCGTCGTTCATGATGCGGATGAACGGAATATGACTCCTGCGCAGCAGATCGACCAGCTTTTCGATCTTATCACGGACGGAAACCTTCCTGCTCTCATTCGGGATGAAGGGAATCTGCAGTCCGTCCTCTTTCATATACGAATTTTCGGACAGGAAGCGATCAGTCGAATTCAGCCGCTCCCCCCACAGCATCCGCTCCATCGAATTATCATTGGTCTGGTTCCGACCGTCGTCGGCATAGACGGGGATTCTTTTAAAGGAACGCTCCGTCATCATCAGCGCAAACAGGGCGATGATCGACTTTACATCATATTCTTGGATCGGCGTCCTGTCGGACGCCAGATCCGCGCAGGCGGTCATAATGTTGAATTCGGCAATTTCGCGGAGCAGCTGCAATTCCGAGCGAATCGCTATCACGCCGCTGTGGCGCAGGGTGATCCGCATGAAATACGAGAGCATCAGGTGGGTGCTGATAATCTCCTGAATCTCACGGTTGTTGCGTATGGTACGCAGAATTTTATCGCGCATGGGCGCCGCTACATTGTTTTTGTCACAATAGGCGTTGAATTCCTTTATATCGGGCGGCACAATGCGATACACCGCACAGTCGGTTTCGGAGAAGAACTTGGTCATATTGTCTTCCGCGTCCTTATTTTCCTTATTGTTGAAGGCCGATTCCGTCGCCGCCATCAGAAAATGAACGTCGGGATTGGCGGCGAGGTATTTTCTGAGCATCACCAGAAAATTTCCGCGGGGTTTGATAAGGGCGTCCTCATACGAAATATTCAGCACCGCTTCCAGTCCGTCCACCACCAGCAGGGTGCGCTGCTGCGCCCCCTTGAAATGCAGGGTCTTGCCGAAATACTGTATATAACTGTCGGGATTATCATAATACTTCTCCCCGATATCCTTGCCGTTGATGCAGATAACCGTGTCGTAGGGGGGCTTCTGCGCCATGAAATGTTCCGATGTGTACCACTCCGGCGGGCTTTTCCTCTCGCAAAGCTGATGATAATACAGCAGGAAGGAGAGGAGCAGGGTGGTTTTTCCCGCGCCGTCGCGTCCGATCAGCAAGGCACGTCCGTTGGTCGTCAGCACCTTGGGAAGGGTGACGGGACTGCTGGCGGCATAGGTGAAGCGCTTTTGCTCTCCGTCGTAGCCGCCCTGCGCCAGAAACACGGGAATATATTTGCTCTGGAACAACGCCACATTCTCAAAATCATACAGATTGGTGCGAAGCATTTCCTCGAGCATCCGGGCTTCATCCGGCGTGTCGCCGGACCTGACCGTCGGCATGACATTGTTGCGAAGACAGGCGGCGGCGAAGAAGTCAAACAACAGGCTCTCCAGCTTGTCGTCCGTCATAGCGCTCATGCTTTTCTTATCCAGCAGCCTAATGAAGTCGTCAAGACCCGTCTTGTCGGTTTCCGCGTCAAGGATTCCCAGTATATCCCTCCGCAGGGCTTCCCCGTTCCAAAGCTGCTGCCGCAGCTTCTCTACGATCTTTCCTGCCAGATACCCCGACAATATGGCGATCGCCTCGCTGTTGTCCGAAATGCCTTCGCTGCCATTTTTGCATCGCGACATAACGGACGTGCTGAAAGGCTTCAGGCATTTCTCATCCAGGCACGACTGTTTTGTATAATACACCAGAATATTATTGGGGAGCAATTTCTGACTGATGCCGCTGAAATACGGTTTCCAGTCGGAAAAAAGCAGTGTATAGACGGTCTGTAAATTCAGCCCGCCCAGCACGCCGTCGCCCCGTCCCCGATGGGTGCCGCTGAGCGCCGTCACACGCGGCAGCCTCCCCTTGGGATGATTTCGTATGTCTATCCTTTTCACCAGATTCACACTCATAACAGCCACCTCCGTTGTAATATCAGACAGTTTCCCATTCCGATGAAAAATGGATTCGCACCATTGCCTCCAAAAATTTTCTCTCGTTCAAAAAAAATTTGGATTTTTTGGAAATTTCCGAAAATTTTCTTAACCGACCCCTTTTTTCGCAATTTTTTCTTGCTTAAGAAAATTATTAAATTTTTTTTATAAATCTGTT
>CACWOA010000103.1 GCA_902762395.1 uncultured Ruminococcus sp. | reverse complement strand
GCGGTCACATCCTCTCCCTTGCCCATGCCGCAGCCGATCATGACGGCGGTGGCGCTCTTCATTTTATCGAGAATCTGCGGGATGGCACGGGCGGAGATGGTGCCTGTTCCGCTGCTTTCCAAAAGGGTATAAACAGGGTCGATCAGATTGGCTGCCACAATGGGATAGACTTCCCTGGTGACAGCCATTTCCACCATGCCTACGCCCGACATAGCGGCGGCTTTGCCGGCAAAGGTGGCGGAACCCGCCATGCCTAAACTGCCGCAGACACACAGCAGCTTGCCGAAGGTACCTTTGTGGGTATTTCTCTCTCTCGAGGGGAAGCAGGCGCGCACCGCGTTGTATTCGATTGTGGAGATATGATGCTCCTGCTCCTGAATCATATGTTCGTCGATGCCGATCATGGAGACATGCACATGTCCGCAGTAGTCCACCGCGGGATAGATGACGTGACCCGGCTTCCGGGTGGAGAAGGTGACGGTGTAATCCGCCATCACACACGCGCCGGAGACCTCGCCCGAGTCGGAGTCAACGCCGCTCGGCACATCCACCGAGATCACGGTGGCTCTGGCGGCATTTATCATGTCGATGACCTCTTTGAGCGTGTCGCTGACCGTGCCGTGAAAGCCTACGCCGAAAATCGCGTCTACGATGATATCGGCGGCTTCGATGGTCTTGCGGAACTCCTGCTTTTCGTCCTCTTCTATGTAGGAAAGGATTCTGATGCCCGCCTCCTCGCTTTCTTCGAGAAAATGGTGGGCATCCTCGGTGGTGGGCATACCCAGCGCCAGCAGCACACGCACCTTCGCGCCGCCGTCGAGCATTCTGCGCGCTACGGCAAAGCCATCGCCACCGTTGTTGCCGCGTCCGCAGACTACCGCGACCGATTTGTTGTTGACACCGATGCGGTCATTGATAAAACGGAATACCGCTGTCCCGGCGTTTTCCATGAGCTTGGTGTGGGCAAAGCCTCCGTCGGTGACGGCGAAATCCTCTAATTTTTTGGTCTGTTCATTGTTCAGTATAATCATACAATCTCTCCTCTATGATAAAAGACGGGACAAGCCGCCTTTTGCAGGGCGCCCGTCCCGGTGCCGGATGGTTGCATTGTCAAAAATGCGCTTGTTGTAAAAAATCATATTACGGATTGGCTTTCTTCTCTCTGAACGCCTCGCGATAGACGGTGGCGCTGACATAGGGCTTCATCCCGTCGAGAATCTTTTGGTTGGGCGTAAAGAGAATGACCGTGTTGCCGGTGCTTTTTTCATCCTTGCAATAAATAAACAGCGTGTTGGGATCGTCCTTGCCGGCGGAATAATCCTTGACATCGCTCGCTTTGAGGGTGCTGACCACTTCGGGGTCATATTTTCCCATTTTCTCTATGGTTTTGACGTTGACATCCGTCATCTTTTTTCTGCTGCTCTGCGCGAGAATTCTGTCAATGGTCAGTTCACCGTTGACAAGCGTGTACTCATATTCCACCATCAGCATGAAACGCGCCAGATAGATGGTCAGCGCCAGTCCGCCCAAAAGGAAAACAGCAGCCAGCATTCCCGAACGGTCGGCGATAATACCGATAGCCCTGAGAAACCATGAAACCACAAACCCGACAACGAAAACGCCGGCGGCCTTGGCGATTTGCACTCCGTCAAGCTTTCTTTTTACCAGGTATTCACAAACGATATCGCTGATCATTTGCACAACAGCTCCCTTAATCAAAAAATAGTTTCCTTAATTATAGCACATATCCCCTTTGAAAACAACATTTTTTTTAGAATATTTTGATAAAAAGATTGTGTTTTCTTTTCGCTGATTGGCAAAAGAGGGGAGAGAGTGACATATCAGGTCTCTGTGCTTCATATTATTTAATATATCTTTTCATTTTGTTAATAATTTCATCAGATTATTGTCATGCTTTTAGGTGTATAATGAATAGCAGGAAAAAGTTATGATTTTCTTTAAAATCACCTTGATTATAACGGGGAATTGATGTAAAATAGTGTTACACGGAGGTGTTTATTTATGGATGAAACTATGACCTTCTCCATTGAACAGGATCACGCGGAAGAAATGAAAACTCTTCTCAAAATCGTTTATGATGCGCTCAAGGAAAAAGGCTACAATCCGGTCAACCAGATCGTCGGATATCTCCTGTCGGAGGACCCGACCTATATCACGACGCACGCCAACGCGCGCAGCATCATTCGCAAGATTGATCGGGACGATCTTCTCAGCGAACTTGTGAAATCCTATCTTGATGATGAAGCATGATAGGAAGATTGCGACAAGGGACAAGTCGGCGGCTTTTCATTGGTGTCTGATGTAAAGCTGCCGTTTTTTCTTTTTTCTAAAAAGAAAATCTGTCTTGCCGCATGGAATGAACGGGATTTTCATTGGAAGGTGTTTACATTTTATTTTCTATATGATATAATATTATTTACAAGATGATACAATCCAAGGAGGTTATTATAATGGAAAATCAATATCTTTGCTATAAAGGTCGCCCGCTGGTTCGCAGCGGCAATGAGATGTATTTCGGCAACATGAGCGACAAGTACATCATTCTCATCAAAGAGCTGGCAACCAGAAAAGTCAACGACGTGGACGTCGGCACCAAGTTTCAAATCCAGCTTCTCTTTACCGACCCCGATATCAAAGGCAGAGGCAAGATCAAGGATACCAGCACCAAGAGCACCTTTACCGACGCGCTGGAACTTGCCGAAGCGTGGCTCAACCGATTTAACGCGCAGAAATAAGAAGCGTCCGTTTCTACGATGATTTGTCAAAAACGCCTCTGAACCGCATTTGGCTCAGAGGCGTTTTGTTTGGTCAATTGTGCAGTCCGTGCCGGACCAGAAAGGTGAAAAAATCAGAATTTCCTTGCGTTACGGCGTTTGCCTCATGGTCGTAAATGCCGACTGTTTCGGTGCAGACTCCGTGTTCCACAAGGAAACCGCCGAGATCGCCGGTTTCAAAATCCACCACGGGCAGGAATCCATGGCTCCGTATCCACTCGGGGGCGACGTTTTTTGTCAGGCTGTGCCGGCTGTGAGGGTCGCAGGAATACACAAGGGTGAAGCCGAAACAGCCGCCGCCGTATTGTTTGAGAAAAGCCTTGTAGCTTTCGGGCAGTGCGATTTGCAAAAAAGCTTCCGTTTCGGCAATTGTTTCATCCGCAGGACTCTCGTCAGAGGGCAGCCCGAATAAAACGGGACGCTGCCGTCTTGCGTTTTCCACTGTATCGCAAAATTCGTTGAAAAGCATCGGATCACTCCCTTGTAATGTCGTCGAATTCCCCGTTGCAGGCGGCGCGAAGGTCTTCGGGCGCAAGTCTCAATTGCACGCCCAGTTTGCCGCCGCTCACGATCATGGCGTCCAGCGCCTGTGCGGTGTCGGCAATGCGGGTGACATACTGCTTCTTCATGCCGATTGCGGTGCAGCCGCCCCGGATGTAGCCCGTCACGGCATTGATGTCCTTGACGTGCAGCATGGCAACGGATTTTTCCCCCACCGACTTAGCGGCCTTTTTCATATCCAGTTCCGCTTCAATGGGAATGACGAAAACAAAATACTGTCTGCTCGCGCCCTGTGCCACCAGGGTTTTGTAAACAATTTCGTGCGGCAGACCGAGAATGTCCGCAATCTGCACGCCGTCCACAAAATCCTTGCATTCGTAGGTCTGTGTCTCATAATGAATTTTCATGCTGTCAAGAATCCGCATGGCGTTGGTCTTGACGTCCTTGTTTTTTGCCATAATGTCCTTCTCTTTCCGTTGGTGAATCAATTGCAATGGCGGCAATAGCGGCGTTTTTGGGAGGGAGCCTTCCGGCTGCCATGTGACCGCCTTGCACTTGCTTTCATTTTACCACATCCGCCGCGTGTCGTCAATGCCTCAGTGCAAAATGGCAGGGAAATCAATTTTTTGAATTTTTTCTCTCAGAGTATTGACAAATCATCTATACTGTGTATAATGAATATATACAGTATAGATGATTGCGGCGGGCAGTTACTACGACTGTGCCAAACGCTCAATCTGTATTGACAAAAACGCGGTTAATAGGATGGCACTCCGTTTTACGAGCATTCCGAATTCCGCATTCCGAATTCCGCATTAAAGAGGGGGGGGTTGTGTTATTTGAAAATTGTGATTTCCAATTCCGATTCCCGCCCGATTTATGAGCAGATTTTTGCGCAGATCAAACATCTGATTATTTCGGGAGAACTGCGACCGGGCGACGCGCTTCCTTCTATGCGCTTTCTCGCCAAGGAACTGCGCATCAGCGTCATTACCACCAAGCGCGCCTATGAAGAACTGGAGCGCAGCGGATTGATTGCCACTGTCGCGGGCAAGGGCAGCTTTGTGGCGGGGGTGAATACCGAGTTCATCCGGGAGGAACATCTCCGCGTGGCAGAGGAACATCTGCGGCAGGCGATTGACGCGGCGCAATCCGCCGGTATTTCCAAAGAGGAACTGATTGATATTCTGGAAATGTTTTATCAAAATGAATGAAAGGGTTCAGGTGAAGAAACGTGTTAAATGAAAAACCGGAAAACCAAAGCAAGACCAAAAACGCCATCGAAATCAGAAATCTGACCAAGCATTACGACGGCTTCTCCCTGCAAATCGACGCGCTTGATATTCCGAAAGGCTGCATCATGGGGCTGGTCGGTTCCAACGGCGCGGGCAAATCCACCATGATCAAGGCGATTCTCGACCTCATCCGCACCGACAGCGGCGAAATCACCATAGACGGCGAGAGCAACCGGCAAACCCGCGTGCGCGAGGAGATCGGCGTGGTGTTTGACGAAATCAAGTTTTCCCCGCTCTTTACCGCCAAGGATGTGCGCACGGTTCTCAAAGGCGTTTACCGCAACTGGGATGACGCGCTGTATGCCCAATACATCGGGCTTTTCAAGCTGCCTGACGGCAAAAAAATCAAGGAATTCTCCCGCGGCATGAAGATGAAGCTCTCCCTTGCCGCCGCGCTCGCCCATCATCCCAGACTGCTGATTCTCGACGAAGCGACCAGCGGTATTGACCCCGTCGTCCGCGACGAAATTCTTGATATCTTTCTGGAATTCATTCAGGATGAGGAACACACCATTCTCGCATCCTCCCACATCATCAGCGATATCGAAAAGGCGGCGGATTATGTCACCTTTATCAACAACGGGCGCGTGGTATTCTGCGAGGAAAAGGACGTGCTTCTTGCCAAATACCGCCTTGTCAAATGCGGTCATGAGGAACTGAGCGCCGTCAACCCCGCCGACATCATCGGCAAACGCACCAACACCTTCGGCGCGGAACTGCTCATGACCGCCGACAGGGTGCCGGACGGCTTTATGACCGCCAAGGCGGGCATTGAGGACATCATGCTCATGATTATCAAGAACGAGGGCGCGGCGCAATGAAGAAGGGTTTTTACCTGTTGAAAGGAGTTTTTGCCATATGAAAGGGCTTATTATCAAAGATTTACTGGGACTGAAACAAATCACCGTTACCATTGCCATCCTCATGGGGTTTTACCTCTTCATGGGATTTATGAGCGGCGGGGAATCGAATCAGGTGGGGTATTTCTCCATCATGGTGCTGGTTATCAATGCCATGATTCCCCTGACCTGCGCGGGCTATGACGAGCAATGCGGCTGGGACACCTTCGGCGGGGCGCTGCCGGTCAGTCGCGCCAAAACGGTGGCGGCGCGCTACATGAACAGCCTGCTGACCCTCGCCGGGTCGCTGGCGCTGGTGCTTATTGCCGATCTGATTTACACCCAAGTCGGCGGTTATCAGACGAACGCTTCCGCCTATCTCTATCCGTTCGCCGCCGCGACCCTCTATGTTTCGCTCATGAATCCCATCATTTATCGGTTTGGCGTGCAAAAAAGCCGCATCGTGATGATTATCATTGTCTTGATTCCGACGTTCGTCGGCATTGCCCTGCTCGCCCTGCTGAATGCCGGTTCTCATTCGGAATGGCTGGACGCCGCGCTGGATTCGGTTCCGGAGAATGTCTTCACCCAGCCGGACGCAGGCGTTGTGGTCTGCACGGTGCTGGTCTGCGCGGTGATCTATGCGCTGTCCATGCTGCTGAGCATTCACATTTATCAAAAGAAAGACCTGTGAGCGGCACCCATCATCCGCCGCTTACAGAA
>CACWOA010000102.1 GCA_902762395.1 uncultured Ruminococcus sp. | reverse complement strand
ATATTTTTCGCCGTGAAGTTCCACATAAAGCCGGGCGGCATTCATATCGCCGCTGAGCGCTTTATCGCGGATCGCATCCAGCACCGCGTCAACTTCGCCGGGATTCTCCCGGATGCGCTTTTTGGCAGCCGCCCGGAATCCCCGCGCCACACCGCTCGCCTTGCCGCCTTTTTGGGTAATTTCTCTTTGTTCGCTCTTTGTTCGTTTGTTCAGTGGAATCAGGTTTTTTTCATTCACTCTCGCCTCACCTTCTTGAAAAAAAGGGTATAAAAAAAAGCAGCCGGAAAAGCCGCGTTTTATTCAAAAATCATCCGTCAGACAAAAGCACCGTCCGGCGACAGGTCAGATGCCCGAAGCCGTCCGGCGCTTTTGCCAATTTAGGAAAGGAGTCGATAAAAAAGAATCTCTCGCAGTCAATCATTAAAAAGGGAGATTTCCGGCACGGCAGCAGGAAGACAACAGCCGCCGCACCGGATATGCTAAGGAGGTAATACCAAGAATCCTCTCGCAGTCGAATCCCATCATAGATATTTTAGCACATACCTACTGCCAAAACACTGCCAACTTTTTATTTTTCCGTTGCTTTTATGATTTCGTCAATTGCCCGATTGTACCGCCGCCACATGGAGCGGTCTGATATATACATCTGCTCCGGGATATCGTCAAAACTCACCCCGATTATATACCGCAATATCAGAATATACCGCCCGTCGGGATCCTCCGCCAGCGCGATCAGCGCCCGCACATCAGACAGCGCCTTGTCTTTCTCGGACTGAGCGGCATGAAGCCGGCGCTCCAGGGTGTCTATTTTCTCAATCGCCGCTTCCAGAGTATTGCCCTTGCCGCCGGGGAGCGCATCGGTTCTCACGGCGCGGGGCTGCGTCATACTCTCCCGCTTATCTCTGATCTTTCGACTCAGTTTCCGACATTCCTTGCAGGCGCGACGGTACGCCCGCAGCCGTTCCTTTACTTCATCCGCTGTCACGTTTCTCCTCCTCTGCCTGCCGTCTGATTTCCAACACCAGCGCCCGCAGCTCGCGCAGCGCCACCAGCTTATCAAAGCAACCCTCGCAAATAAAATCGCCCGCCTCTACCTTGCATCCGCAGTAAACGCAGCGGAAGGGGTCAAGCTTTTCGTCCGCCATCACCGTCACTCCCTCAATCCACGATATGATACAGTTCCGCCAGACGCGCCTCCGCCTCGTGCCTCTCGACGTGCCGGGAGATCACCCCGCTCATATTGTCGCCTCGCCAGAAAACGCCCCATGGCGTGCCGTCGTTCCACGGCACCGAGGTATCCAGTTTGTCAACGCAGATCGACGTCACGCGATCCAGATTGAGCAGCATCCCGCTGTCGGTACTAATCCACATAGGTCTTTTCTTCCTCCTTTCTGTCGATCTCCACATAGGGGAGGACCCGGATGTATTTCACGCTGTCGAGGGGGATGTAAGCCCGTTTACCGGACGCATACACCGCCGCCAGCATCCCCGCCCGGAAGAAATGCTCCCGCACGCGTTCCAGCCGCATCCTCGTTTCATTCCGGTCGTAAAAGATAATTTCCAGCACATACGCGCCGCCCCTCATGTGCATCACGTCCGTTTCATCCTTGTGAGACGTCACTGACGCGATGATGCCCATCGCGAGGAATCCCGCGAAAAATACCGCCACCGCGACGGCGACCATCCCGATCATCACCAGTCTTGTCTCGTCATTCATAGCCGCTTCACTCCCTGTAAAAAGCTCCTCCCCTCCCCCCTCAGGGGTCAAAACAGGGTATTTTGCCCCTCTCGGTAGGGCAGGGGAGGGCTGAGTCAAATCATGTTGTCACTTCTTGTGACGGTCGCCCGCCACGACCAAACAGGCATACATCACAGACACTGCGATTGTCGCCAGCGCGATCCCGCCGGAAATCAACCAGATTTGCGTGCCGGTCATATGCTCACACCCCCAATTTCGTCAAAAGATCAATTGCCTCATCCAGCGCGGCCACGCCCGCCGCGAAAAGTTCTCCCGCGTCGGTGTGTTCAATGGACGCCGCGTTGCAGAAGATGCGCAGCGTTTTTAACCGCCCGATGATGTCATCCTGCCTGATCTCTCCGCGGGACTTCGCCCGTTCGATGCGCTCCACGAAGTCGTAGCAATCGTCTTCGTCGTTCCGCTGATACACATCCACAAAACAGACGTCGCGTCTTTTCTTCAGCTGTTGAATTTTCCGCCGCATAGGCGTCTCCGTCGCAAAATACAGATCCTCCGTTTCATGAACCCGCCGTTTCGGGTCGTAGGTGTAAACCGTCAGATTGTACGGGTCCATTCCTTCCACCTCCACTTTCTCATATTTCGGTCGTTTCATATGCCGCCGCTTCGATTTGGAAAACCATGAATTGATCGCGTTGACCGATGTCCCCATCATCCGCGCCAGCTCACTGACGCTCTCCGCGACCGCAACCGGCAGTTCGTACTCGTCCTGCGTCACCGCAATTTGTCCTGCCGCTCCCATTCGACCTCAATGTGACCGCACCGGACGCAGCGGAGAATGTGAACCGTGACATTTTTGTGTGCTTCGATTTCCTGATACAGGCACGGGTCAAGCTCGTTCACGCCGTCCGGCTTGATCGTGATTCTGGTGATTTCGTCGCCGAAGGCGCATTTATGTTGTTTTTTCTTCATAACTCACCTCCGTCATGCCGTTCATTCTCGCGCCGCATTCCGGGCAGTAGGGCGTGGTGGTTTCCGGCTGGTCATGTTCATAACCGCACCGGGAGCAGCGGCAATAGCCGTATTCGTCCTCCAGCCATTCTCCGGTCTGTTCAGCTCTCCTGTTCCATGCTTCGGCGGCTTTTAATTCATTTCCATTTAAGACAAAAAACATTATGGCGCATTTTCTACAGCCAGCGCCAATACTACCAGCCGAATACCGCATAAATGTCGCTTCCCCGCCACAGAACGGGCAGGGCTTCAATTCCGGTTTATCCATTATCGCTCACCTCCAGCAGATCAGGATTGTCATGGATATTGCCTATGATCTCAAAAAAATCGCTTACCCATTTCTGTTCAAGGCTATCGACATTACCCTCCATATCTCTCCCGAACCAACCGTAATCGCTCCACACAACGATTAATGTTGTTGCAAGATCGGGGAAAAGCTCGTCAAAGTGAGCTTCAATAATATCACCCTCGAAAATCTTATTACCGTTCTTGTCGGTCAATCCGGTGTATTGCCCGACCGTTTCGGGTATAACAGGCGTATTATATCCAGTCATTTTATCGGCAATATAAGTTCGCTCATCACTGCACCCCATACGAATCCCCACAAAAGAGCCTGTTTCCCATGCGCCATTGTCAACTCGTTTACCTCTAAATAATATCTCTCTGTTCACAATGCCCCTCCTCTCGCCGGAAATCGCCGCTGAGAGCGTTTCCGGCTTGCTATAGTATAATTTCATGTCAGCGCTCCAAAATCGCGTCACAGGTCAAATATGGGCGGTTTCTGTGGATTTCTCCGCAATCGTCACGTCCTCCATCGGCACTACCATCACGCTGTGCTGCGTGCGCTTGTCGAGCAGCTCCAGCAGGTAGTACCAATTGCCGCCCTTGCGGTCGTATTTGAGCGTGCAGCCGCTGACGGAGTATTCCATGCCGTTCCACAGCACGGTGAGCCGCAGCGACATCACACGCTTTACTTCCGGCAGCTTCATTGTCCGATCTCCTTGATGCCAATCCAGATGCCGGGAACATCCGCCCAGAACTTTTCCACCACTTCCGAAGCGACCAGTGCGTCATCTTTCCAGAAGTGCAGCTTGGTCATAATGTCTTTGAGCGCCTTCTGCAAATTGTCCGTGTCCGGCTTGGTGGTCTTGTATTCGCCGTCGGAATGTTTTCCACTGACCGGAAAGCACCATTTGACCACGAGCTGCACCGCGTCGGTGAAGGGCTGCTCCGGGATATGTTTTGCCAGATGCGCCGCCAGCTTTGCTTTGGCGTCAAGCAGCTCCGGAGAATCGTAAAACACCGGCTTGCCATTTTTGCCTTTTCCGACACGGTGTTGCTGTTGCGTGACGG
Source organism: uncultured Ruminococcus sp. (assembly GCA_902762395.1). Lineage (GTDB taxonomy): Bacteria > Bacillota > Clostridia > Oscillospirales > Acutalibacteraceae > RUG762. The sequence continues at coordinate 4,619 of CACWOA010000102.1, read as the reverse complement.
TCGGCGGTATCATCGGCATGAAAAATTGAATATCCATTTGTTTCACCTCGCTAAATTGCTAAAGTTTGCTTGAAAATTTTCTCTCGCGCGGAGTTGCCTCCCGTCGCACGGGGTGTGGTGTGTGTGGCGTCAGCATTCGCCACACCACATCCCCTGCGAAGGGGTGCAACGGGAACGTTGTATATATACGTAGTATATATAGGTCCGTTGCACCAGTGGTGCGGCGGCAACAGACCATGGTCTGTTCCACCCCTGACGCACTGGAACCGACCATGGTCTGTTCCACCTTGTCTAAGTCTGTTCCACCCTCCGTACACATCTTTTTCCATCTTCGCTTGTGAAAATTTCAAACTCTTTCTTTAATTCCTTCTTTGAACGATTACCTTGCCCGAGCCATGTACACAAGGTATGCGCTGATACTTCCAGTGCCTCTGCCAGATCTGCCGCCGCTACATCGCCGCCGTCAAATTCCAGATTGCTGAACGCGATCTCAAATTCATTGGATTGCTTTTCCTTCTTTTTTTCGGCTTGTTTCTTGCGCGTGTCGGTGGCTCTCTGCCAAACCGGACGTTCCGATTCCGCTTGCAGATCGCCGAGAACGCCCACTGTATCAATGCGGTGTATCGGATAATCAAACCACACGTTAATGGCAGGAAATTTCGGGAATTCGCGTAACGTGCCTTCCACACGCCACGCTGTCCGGCCTTGGACGGCCTTTTCTGCCTCGTGTACGGCTTCCATCAGCCTGTCGAAAGAATTCGGCTCCAGCAGCTCGCGGCATTTCTGCTTCATGGCGCTTTCGCTCAAGGCGTCGTCCTGCGAGTATTCCTCCGAGAATCCGAAGCGGTCAAGCCAATCGGCACAGATGTTACATATCGCCTTATTCCGCTCCTGTTTGAGAATATCCTCGCTGAGTTCCAGCTCGATGAGGTCAAGCAGCGCGTCAGGATCGCGGGCAAATACGCCGGAACCGGATGCTCTGTCCATGCTGCGCTTTTGCCCCTGCATACCCTTGGAATGATGGTGGCAGTAGATAACCGCGCAGCCGAGTTCCGTACAAATTTTGTCAAACTGATTGCAGAACCGTGCCATCTGGTCGGCGCTGTTTTCGTCGCCCGTGATGACCTTGTAGATCGGGTCGATGATAATGGCAATGTAATTCTTCTTTGCCGCCCTGCGAATGAGCTTCGGCGCGAGTTTATCCATCGGAACGGACTTGCCGCGCAGGTGCCACATATCAATGTTGCGGGCGTTCTCCGGCTTCCAGCCGAGGCGTGTATAAACGTCCTTCAGACGGTGAAGGCAAGAGGCGCGGTCGAGTTCCAGATTGACATACATGACTTTTCCCTGCGCACAGTTGAAGCCGAGCCAGCCTTTCCCCTCGGCGATCGCGCAGCATAATTCCAGCAGCGCATAAGATTTTCCAGCTTTGGAAGGTCCTGCGATGAGCATCTTATGTCCTTGCCGAAGAATGCCGTCGATGAGCGGCGGCGACAGCTCCGGCATATCGTCCCAGATGTCCGCGAGGTTTTCGGGGTCGGGCAGATCGTCATTGACCGATTCTATCCACTCTACCCAGTCGCTCCATGACTTTTTGCCGATGTTGGTGTCAAGAAGATATTGCTTCTTGCCGCTTCGTATCACGCCGGGCATACGGCTCAGACGGGAAGGATTCTTGTTGTTGCGGTCTACCTCAAAGCCGTTTTTGTCGCAGACCTTGTAGAGATATTCGACGCGCTCACGGTACTGCTTCGCGTCGGCGGCTTCTATTCTCACGATAGCGTGAAGGCTCTTGCCGCCGCTGTAGACCAGTGCCGCCACAGGCAACTCCAGCTCCCGGATAATGGCGTTCTGCTTCTCCAGATCCACATTGTCGGATTCTACCAGTGCAAAGCGGAAATCGGTAACATTGGCGTTTCCGATGCCCTGACCGTCCAGAGGATTGAAGCGTATCCATGCCCCGTATTCGGGATTGTAATCACCGAGAACCGCGCCTATATCGCCGCCGCAAGCCGAAAGCTTTTCGATTAACTGCCCTGCAGTTCTATCCCAGCAACCTTTCGACGGCGCAATCCTGCCGCCGTCGCCTTTCGTGGCCCGGGTCGTATAGCCCACCTTGTCGGTGGATTCAAAAAGCGTTTCCAGATACGTGATAAGCTGCTTTACAGGCTCCCATTCATCGGGAATGCGGAATGCTTTTCCCTCTATCCAGTCCTTGTCAATGACAACCAGTTCGTCTTTTTCGATGGTGTCGTCCCAGTTTAATTCTGTACCTTTATCGGGTCGCCAGCCGCCTTCTTTGGCAAGCTTCACAATGGTCGCGCCGGTCACAGGGGAAGGGTTTTCCGCAGAGTGAAACCCCTCCCACTTGCGGCGGCATTCCCCGGCATGATAGCGCTTGCCGTCGCGCCGTGACCATTGCTCCCATACTTCAGCAGGTATTCCCTCGTAATGAAGTGCCATGCCGACGTTAAGCCATTCCTGATAATTCAGCCCTGCCGGATTGATATAGTCCAGCAGTCCGATAAGCTCATTTTTTTCCAGATCACATCATTCCTTCCGGCTTGTAATCGGTGGGAACGATTCCGTATGGAATATGCCAGCCGTTTGCCGCTATACGGTCAATAAGATTCCGTGCGTCGCTGAATTGCCATGTGCCGACGTGCTGAAAACCTTTGCTCTCCAGAAAGCGGATTTGCTTAGGAGTGGTCAGACCTTCGCGGCGGCGTTTGTCGAGGCGGTCAAGCAGCATACTGGCTTTCCCGGCGTTCTCTATCTCATCGGGGAAGATGCCCAGCTTTTCAAGCGCGGTAACCTGTTTCGCACTCGGCGGCGCCATTTCCCATCCGAAGGCAGGCTCATAATTGGCAAGGTCTTCCGCCTGAATCGACATTTCAAATTGCAGCGGGTCAACCAGCTTGCGCTTGCGGTGCTTCATTTCTCCCAACTGCTTGGCAAGGGCGCTTTCACGCTGTGCCACCACGTCCTCACAGGCTTGCTTTTCGGCATCTTCAATGTCAATCGGACATCCGGCAGCCTCCGCGAGTTGTTCGGTCATCTTCTGGGCGATCTCTTCGCTTTCGCAGATCAGGTGTGCCGGACGGCATAATTCGTGCCGTTCCGTGTGCCAGAGGAAGTCGAGCAGCAGCAGGTCTTCCTTGCCCTCGCAGAGCCTTGTGCCGCGTCCCACCATCTGGCAGTACAGGGAACGCACCTTGGTCGGGCGCAGCACCACAATGCAGTCTACTGATGGGCAGTCCCAGCCTTCCGTCAGCAGCATGGAATTGCACAGAACATTGTATTTGCCGTCGCTGAAATCCTTTAAAATCTGCTCTCTGTCGGGGCTGTTGCCGTTGACCTCGGCGGCATGAAATCCGGCTTCATTCAGAATGTCGCGGAATTTCTGCGACGTTTTGACCAGCGGAAGAAACACCACTGTTTTCCGCTTTTCGCAGTATTTCTTCATTTCTTCCGCTATCTGGAATAAATACGGTTCCAAAGCGCAGTCCACATCCGAAGCCTTGTAATCTCCCGACTGAATGGCGACGCCGCTCAAGTCCAGCTTTAAAGGAATGGTGACCGCCTTGATCGGCGACAGGTACCCTTCCTTGATTGCCTTGGGAAGCGTGTATTCGTATGCCAGACTGTCGAACACTTCGCCGAGGTTCTTTCTGTCTCCGCGGTCAGGCGTCGCGGTTACGCCCAGCACCTGCGCTTCGGCAAAGTGCCGGAGAATCTTCCGGTAGCTCTCTGACAGGCTGTGATGCGCCTCGTCAATGATGATAGTGCTGAAATAATCCGGCTTAAATTGTGCCAGCCGCTTTTCGCGCATGAGCGTCTGGACAGAGCCGACCGTTACACGGAACCAGCTGCCAAGACAGCTCTCTTCCGCTTTTTCCACTGAGCAGCCAAGACCTGTGGATTTTTTCAGTTTGTCAGCCGCCTGATCGAGCAGCTCCCCGCGGTGCGCCAGAATCAGCACCCGCCGCCCCTGACGCACACACTCTTCGGTGACGCTGGCAAATACGATGGTCTTTCCGCAGCCGGTAGGCAGTACCAGCAGCGTCTTCTGAAACCCCTGTTCCCACTGTCCGAGGATAGCGTCCCGCGCTTCCTGCTGATAGGGTCGAAGTGTCATATTGTTCATTAAAATGTCCCCGCTGTAAATCGTCTGGCAGGTGCGGCACTTTGGGCTTCATAGAATTTGAGAATTTCGTTTGCTTCTCCGTCCTCGCCGTTTTGCTTCTTGTATTTGCGGATGCCGACTTTGCATTTGCCCTTTGCGCCGAGGACGGCAGCCCAGTTCATTGTCACCTTCTCGCCCTTGCGCTTCTGACCGATGGCGCAGAAGAACTGCGACAGCTTCCACTCCATTTTGGTGTGCAGCAGAAGGTTCTCGGTGACGGTGGTGCTTTTGCCGCCGCCTGACAGTTTAATGCTCAGAATCGCCATATTGCAGGGCGGCAGCTTGTCCGAGCCTTTGCTTCTGCCGCGCTCGAACTTAGTCACTTCAAAGTCATAATCCCCTTCGGGCAGTATTTCAAAGTCGCTGCTGTCCTGCTCGATTTCGTCATAGCTCGCCCCGCAGAGCGCCTCCAACACCGCGCAGATGACCCCCG
>CACWOA010000101.1 GCA_902762395.1 uncultured Ruminococcus sp. | reverse complement strand
AAGGTGACCTTCGTCAACCATTTCGGCATCACCCTCGCGGCGGATATGTATGTTCCCAAGGACGTAGAAGGCAAACTGCCGGCGATTGCGGTCAGCGGTCCGTTCGGAGCCTGCAAGGAACAGTCCTCCGGTCTGTATGCGCAGACAATGGCAGAACGCGGATTTCTCACCATTGCCTTCGATCCGTCGTTTACGGGAGAATCCGGCGGTGTTCCCAGAGCCATGCATTCGCCCGACATCGATGTGGAGGATTTTCAGGCGGCGGTGGATTTCCTGTCCGTACAGGATAATGTCAATCCTGAACGCATCGGTATCATAGGCATTTGCGGTTGGGGCGGCATGGCATTGCAGACTGCCTGTATTGATACGAGAATCAAAGCGACGGTCACTTCGACCATGTACGATATGTCGCGCGTAGCGGGCAACGGTTATTTTGACGGCGAGGACAATGAGGAATCGCGCCACCGTGTACGGGTAGCGGTCAACGCCCAGAGAACAAAGGATTATCAGAGCGGAGAATACGCAAGAGCCGGCGGCGTTATCGACCCGCTGCCGGAGGACGCTCCCTATTTTGTCAAGGACTATTACGACTACTACAAGACGTCTCGCGGCTATCATCCGCGTTCCCTCAATTCCAATAACGGCTGGACGGTTACGACCGGAACTTCGCTTATGAATACGCGGCTGTTCACTTATTCCAAAGAAATCCGTTCCGCCGTTCTGATGATTCACGGTGAAAAGGCGCATTCCTGCTATATGAGCCGTGACGCTTACGCGGATATGGTCAGAGACAGCCGCTATGCCGACAACAAAGAACTGCTGATCATTCCTGAGGCATCCCACACAGACCTGTACGACGGCGGCGGCAAGGACGCGATTCCGTTCGACAAAATCACTGCGTTTATGGAGGAACATCTGAAATAATGGCTACCAGTTCGGCAAAAATCTGGAATAAGTCAATCACACTGGTCTTCATTTGTCTGTTTGCGCTGCTTGCGTTAAGTGCCTGCGGTTCAGAAACACCGACCGGAAAGGAAATCAATTCTGACGTACAGGAAAGCGTCAGTTCCGAGTCCGCTGATCCGGTTCAATCGTCTGCGGAGGAAAACAAAATGAAATCTGAATTGACAATGAAAATCAACGGCGAAACCGTCACTGTTGAATGGGAAGACAATGAATCTGTTTCCGCTTTGAGAGAACTTGCATCTGAATCCCCGATTACAATTCAGACGTCCCTATACGGAGGGTTCGAGCAGGTCGGTTCCATCGGTCGCAGTTTGCCGAGAAATGACGAGCGAATCACGACAGAGGCGGGAGACATTGTCCTTTACTCCGGCAATCAGTTTATGGTATTCTACGGTTCCAACACTTGGAGCTATACGAAGCTGGGACACATTACGGACAAAACGCCCTCTGAATTGACCGCTCTTCTGGGAAACGGCAATGTAACGATTTCGATTTGTATGGAATCATCCAATAGATGAGCCTTATATCTCTGACTTAAAGCAACCACCTCTGTGGTCAACGAACAATGATCGTTTCCACAAAGGTGGTTTGTTTTTTTATCAAGTATCGTATTTCCGTACCGAACTTTTTATCTTCTCAATATCTTCTTCATCACCTTCGCCATCTCAATCACAGCCTGCAATTCGTCGGGCGAGCAGTCTGACAGCAGCTCGTTGAGCTGGCGAACGGCGATGTGTTCACTCTTGACCAAACTGCCACAGACAAGCTCATCGAGCGACACTTCCAGCGTGTTGGCAATATTCATCAACGTCGGCAGGCTCACCTTGGTGGCGGCGCGTTCAATATGTGACAGGTTAGACGGCTCTATTCCGGCAAGTTCGGATAGAGCCGCCTGTGTCATGTGCTTGGACTCCCGGATTTCCCGTATGCGCTTTCCCATATCTTTATAATCGACAGACATAACAACAACCTCATTTTTATTTTTTGATATTATTGTATGTCCTATTCGGATATGCTAAAATAACGTATAGAGCCTATTAGGATATACACGTTATTGCCTATCAAAAAAATGGGGTGCTTTTGATGATCTGTACTTTCTTTGGTCACAGCGACACACCGGAAACGGTCAAGCCCGCCTTGAAAACCGCAATCATTGAGCTGATAGAGAAGGAACACGTTACCGGATTTTATGTCGGTAACCACGGCAATTTTGACCGCATGGCTATCTCCATTCTCTCAGAACTGGCGAAAATTCGCTGTATTCGCTTTTACGTCGTGCTTGCCTATCAGCCGACCGAAAAAGATGCCGATTACCTTGCACATACCGTTCTGCCCGATGGCATTGAAACGGTTCCACCGAGATTTGCTATCAATTACCGCAACAGATTTATGATTGAAAATGCAGATTTCGTAATCACCTACGTCACGCATTCATGGGGCGGCGCGGCAAAATTCAAGCAAATGGTTGAAAAAAAACATAAGCGGATTATTGAGCTGGCTGAGTAAGATCATCTTTTACTTTCTTTAATCCTCTAATCCTGTATTTTTTGCGAGGCTTTGGAGTGGTCTGGTGTGAATAGGAATACCGCCATTCGTCGTAATCCTGCTTTGTACGCTTACCGGAAGAAAGAAGCTGCGTTTCATAAGCCCATTCCATGAGCATGATATACAGTAAATTGCTCTGCTTTTCATCGGAGGGCTTAAAAGACAGAAATACTTCTCCCTTGCGGGTGCAGCTTATCTTCAGTCCAAATTCGTCTTCCAACATAAACAGAAGGTGCATCAGTTCATCAAGATTGCTGATATTGGGAACGGTCAGTGCCAATGGTGAAATATGCAAGGCTTCCGCAAAATCATTAAGTCTTTCATTTTTGGGTGAACGTGAATTACATTCATACTGTCCGATACGAATATTGGCATTACTGTCAGGAAATCCCAGCATAAGACCAAGCTGCATCTGGGACATTCCTCTGCGTAAGCGAAAATAACGAATTCTTTTTCCAAGAGTCATAAACAATCTCTCCAGTCTTTCAAAACAATTGACAGCCACACATCATTTTTGCTATAAATGTGTGTGGCTGTCGGTTTTAATCTTTTACTTCTCCTTAATACATCGGACAGCCGTAGCCGAAAATTTTCCTGCTGCCCACGGCGTAATGCTGCCGCTTGCAGGCGTTACCGGAATTGCCCTCGATGGTGTAGACCACGCCGTCCTCGCATTTTTCAACGATGCCGACGTGGTTGCAGCGACCGTCGCCTTCCCAATCGAAGAAGATCAGGTCGCCGGCTTGCGGAACGTAGTTCCTGTCTTGCCATTGCCCGTTTTTCTTGAACCATGCCACACCGTCCGAACACAGCGAAAACTTCGGAATAATGCCCGCGTCGATATAACCGCACTGGTCGGCGCACCACAACACATAACAGGCACACCACGCAATGCGCGATTTGAAACCGTACCATGACCAATAGGGCTGTCCGCCCTTGTTGCCGACCTGCGCGGAGGCAATTTCCACAATGACCTGATTGCCGCCAGCGGTGAAGGCACGTCCGATGGGGTAATAGCGCAACACGTTGAGAACGTAATTGCTGTCGCCGTAGCTGCTCCAGCCCTTCTTCTTTGCCATCAAATCGGAAAATTCCAGCGCGTTGGCGGTCGAATATCCTTTATAATGCTCCTGCGCCCACGCGATATACCCGTTGCCGTAATTGTAACCTTGCAAAGCGAGCTTGATGTTGTCCATGTCAATTGGACTTTGTACGTTGGCAGCTTTCAGACAAGCCGCGAGATTCTGGATTCCGACATTGATGGAATACTCAGGGTCTACAATACTGCCCGCATGATGGAGGTATCGCGTATTGTAGGAACATTCGGAAGCCTGCATGGGGTCAAGTCCCTGCCCGCCGGATTCCTGCATCATGACTGCCATAATCAGATCGACATATTCGGGAATGCCGTGTTCTTTGGCGTACTGCTGAATGACCGGACGGTAATCCCTGACTTCCACGCTGACCGGCGTATAGGATTTGCTGTTGCTCCCGCCGCCGAACATCGAAATGGCACAGCCGAAAACCACCACAATCAGAATGATGATGACAGAAACCCAGCCGCCGGCAATCAGCAGCGTGACAAGTGCCTTGGTGCTTTTGACTGCTACCTTGACGGCTTCCACCGTTCCCCGAATGGTCTTGCGGGAAGCCTCCGCCGCCATTTTCGCCTGCTGTCGTCTTTTATAGGCGGCTTTGGCGGCATTGGCTGTGCCGGTTGCCGCATGAGTGGCGGTTCTGGCGGAACTGCCGGTATAGGAAATAGCTTTTCCGGTAGTATTACCCGCGGATTTCATGGAGGACGCGCCTTTAACGGACTGCTTTGACGCGGCTCCAATCTTTACGGCATTTTTCTGGCGATACGCCTGTTTCGCGCCGCCCGGCTTCTTCAATGCGGAAGGTGAACGACTCGCCGCCGATGAGGACGGTGAACCGCTTGCTTCCGTGGCAGCCCCCGCCGAATGAGACGGAGGCTGTTTCGATGCAGCAGCATTTTTCTTGGCTTCTTCGGCTGTTTTCTTTTTGGCGGCTGCGGATTTCTTCGCCTTGTCGATTTTCGCCTTTGCAATCTGCGCCTGACGTTTCAGTTCATCTGCGCTTTAGGGCGAATGCTGTACGGCGGTGTGTCCGACGTTCTTCACGGTCTGCCCTGCGGCGACGGCGGACGTCCTCGCCTTCTCTGCGACTTCGTCCTCTGCGAATGCGGTCACGCTTTTCGGTTGAGAATTCCCATCGCTCCGCGCCTGCTGCTGTGTTTTGATAAATTCTGCCTTCATGCTTTTTTGCAGCATACTTTCGCCCCTTGCGGCGGCATTCCTTGACTCTGACATTCATGGTAGACCTCCCCCTACACAATCTTTTTCGCCACGACAACCAATCTGCCATTCTCGGCAAACCGTTTACAGGTGGACAGCGTGAGCAGCCTGTCGCCGTATTTCGCAGTTACGCCGGTGTCGTACAGCGCAAGCTCCTTGCACCTGCTGACGTAGGCATTGAAATCCGCTTCATCGTCTGCGTTGACAAAATCGTAATAGCGGAATCCTGACGCGCTGTAAGCCACCGTCTTGAACACGGCGATGATCTGGTACTGCGACTGCTCTGTCAGGGTATTGAATTGGATTACTTTGTGCTTTTCATAAAAACTCTTGGACGTGAATTTGTCGAGTGAGCCGAACATCTTGCCGCCCTTGATGTGGTGTCCGTAGATGATGATATTGTCGCTGGTGGCAAGGTCGCAGTTTTCCTGCACATAGGGCACACCGAGGTCGCTGTACTCCTTGTTGAAATTGCGCTTCAGATAATAATTCGGGCTGTTTTTTGTCTGCATGACGGGATAATTGATGCCCGTTCCCGCAACCGAAATCCAGCCCACCATATCGGAATTTTTGCCGAGCAGCGATTCAAAATTGGAGAGCGTTTCTTCTTCGCCGTCAGACGCGGATTCGACAATGGGCGTTTCCTCGGCGGCTTCGGCAAGTTCGTTGAAAATTGCTTCCTGCCTGTGAACCTCCGCGTCATGCGTAATCAGATTGCCCAAGCAAAAAGCCGCCGTCACAATGAGCATGACGGCGGCGAGGACAAGGGCGGTGATTCGGATTCTTTTCAATTGTTTTCTTTTCATAATGCCTCCTTACACCACTTTGGTATTCATCAGATTGTAAAGCGCAGTGTTGGTCGGGAATTGATTGATGAACGGCACAAGGGAGCTGCCGACCTTCAGCAAACCCTGTCCTGAACCAACATTTTCAATAAAGCTCTTCTGATTCTCCGAGATATTGAGCAAATCCGCCAGCTCGTTCTTGTCGCTGCCGCCCTGATTGAGCATGACCAGCAATTCGCTGTTGGAGAGCATGGTTCTCGCGGTGTGGCTTTGCAGCAGGTCGCTGATGTTCTGCGTAATGCCGGTACAGAATGCGCCGTATTTGCGGACGCGCTTCCAGAGCGTATGCAGGAAGTTCGCGGAATACTCGTTCTGGAACAGCAGATAGATTTCGTCAATATAAATATAGGTGGTTCTGCCCTCCCGCTTGGTGCGCGTGATGCGGTTAAAAATGCTGTCCAGCACAATCAGCATACCCGCACTCTGAAGGCTTTCGTCCAGTTCGTGAATATCGTAGCAGATCAGACGGTTCTTGGTGTTGACGTTGGTCTGGTGGGCAAAGGTGTTCATGTTACCGACCACAAACATCTCAATCGCCACGGCAAGGTCACGCGCTTCGGGTT
>CACWOA010000100.1 GCA_902762395.1 uncultured Ruminococcus sp. | reverse complement strand
CGCTACAAATCCAAGCGCGTCTTGCTCGTTCGGCTTCGCCTCACTCGTGGGGCTTTGCCCCACTCCCCACAAGGGCGCTGCCCTTGACCCGCCAGGAGGACCAGTCCCCCTGGACTCCCACGCTCGCATTCGCTCGCTAATTATGCGCTGCGCTATGCTTTTTTTCATTTCCTTTTACAATTGCCTATTATGGTGGTTTTCTTCTTACACCTGACGTTTTTTTAATTCCCGTTCCGCCTGTGACAGACGAAGATAAGTGGGAACCAGTTCCTCGGGCGATTGCGCGCCCTGCTGGGCGAAGATACGCTGCGCCGCTTTTGCCACGCCGAATCCCCGCTGGAAGCGGATATGCTCCGGCGCGAGCCGTATGTCGGGCAGTGCCTCCCGCATTGCGTCATAGCAGAGTTTTGCGCCGTCGCCTGCCAGCGTAACGCGTCCGTCCTCATATGTCAGTTCGTTTGTCAGTTCCTCGATGGAGATCGCCCTGTCCTCGCACAGACGGACAAGCCGCCCGTCCTCGAAGGCGAAGAGCGCGTTGTAAACCTGCTGACGGCGCGCGTCCATGACGGCGCAGATCACGCCGTCCAGCCCGAGGCAGTCCCACGCGATGGCTTCCAGTGTGGAAACGCCGATGCAAGGAGTGGAGGCGGTGAATGCCATGCCCTTGACCGCCGCCACGCCGATGCGGATGCCCGTAAAGGACCCGGGTCCCGCCGCGACCGCGTAGCAGTCGATATCAGCGGGCGTCAGTCTGGCGTTGGCAAGCGTGCCCGCCACCAGGGGAAGCAGCGTTTCGCTGTGTGTCAGTCCCACCCTGACAAAGCTCTCGGCGATGATGTTGTCATCTTCCGCGACAGCGCAGCCTGCCGATATGGCGGAACTGTCGATAGCAAGTATTTTCATATGGTTTCGTCGATTCCTTCCGTTGGGGGCAGCGCGTCCGGTGCGTGAATCCTGAAAATCCGTGTGTCATCGTGACCCGGGGCGGATATCTCAATGTCAATGCGTTCTTCAGGGAGCGCGCCCTCGATGTTTTCGCTCCACTCGGTCACCACCACGCCGTTGCCGAGGTAGTCGAAAAATCCGGTGGAATACAGATCGTCCCAGCTTTCCACGCGGTACATATCGAAGTGATAGAGCATAACGCGCCCTTCGTGTTCGTGAACAATGGCGAAAGTGGGGCTGGATACCTCGTCGGACGGCACGTCCAGTCCGGCTGCGAGTCCGCGCACAAAGGCGGTTTTGCCCATGCCCAGACCGCCGAAAAGGGCGATGAGTTCGTCCCCTTTCAGCGATTGCCCGATGCGCCTGCCGAGTGCCTCGGTTTCTTCGGGAGAGCGGGTGATGATTTTCAATGCGTTCATAAGCGGCTTCTTAGAACAAGCCCGTAATCGCGCCGCTGCCGTCCACGTCAATCCTGTTGGCGGCAGGCGCCTTGGGCAGCCCCGGCATGGTCATGATATCGCCCGTGAGCGCCACCACAAAGCCCGCGCCATGAGAAAGCCGGATCTCCTTGACTGTAATCTCGAAGTCGGTGGGACGGCCGAGCAGTGTCGGGTCATCCGAGAGAGAATACTGCGTCTTGGCGATGCAGACCGGCATATCGGCGGCGAGTGCTTCAAAGGAGGCAAGCTGTTTTTCCGCCGCAGAGGTGAAGTTGACCCTGGACGCGCCGTAGATCTTGGTGGCGATTTCGGTGATCTTCTCCTTGACCGAGAGGGAGGTGTCGTAGATAGGGGCGAAGTGCGAGGGCTTTTCCACGGCTTCCACCACCTTGAGCGCCAGTTCCCTGCCGCCTTCGCCGCCTTTGGCAAAGACTTCGGAGAGAGCAAATTCCGCGCCGAGGCTGCGGCAGTAATCCGCGATGTAATCCAGCTCGGCCTGCGAGTCGGTGAGGAAGCGGTTGATGGCGACGACGACATTCACGCCGTATTTCTTCATGTTTTCAATGTGTTTGCCGAGGTTGACGATACCCTTGGCCAGCGCCTCGGGATTTTCGTCCGCCAGCTCGGTCTTGGGAACGCCGCCGTTGTATTTGAGGGCGCGCACGGTGGCCACGACCACACAGGCGGCAGGTTTCAGCCCTGCCATGCGGCACTTGATGTCATAGAATTTCTCCGCGCCGAGATCGGAGCCGAAGCCGGCTTCGGTAATGCAGTAATCCGCCAGTTTGAGTGCCAGCTTGGTGGCGCGGATGGAGTTGCAGCCGTGCGCGATATTGGCGAAGGGACCGCCGTGCATGATGGCGGGGGTGCCTTCGAGCGTCTGAACGAGATTGGGCTTGATGGCGTCCTTGAGCAGCGCCGCCATGGCGCCTTCCGCGTGCAGATCGGAGGCAAACACGGGTTGACCGTCGCGGGTGTAGGCAACGAGGATTCGACCGAGGCGGTATTTCAGATCGTCCAGGTCACTCGCAAGACACAGAATCGCCATGACTTCGCTCGCCACGGTGATGATGAAGCCGTCCTCGCGGGGAACGCCGTTCATTTTGCCGCCTAACCCCACAATGACATTGCGCAGTGCGCGGTCATTCATATCGAGGCAGCGCTTGATGAGGATGCGGCGCTGGTCGATGTCGAGGGCGTTGCCCTGCTGCATATGGTTGTCGAGCAGCGCGCAGAGCAGATTGTTGGCGGAGGTGATGGCGTGCATATCGCCGGTGAAATGCAGATTGATGTCCTCCATCGGCACGACCTGCGCATAGCCGCCGCCTGCCGCGCCGCCCTTGATGCCGAACACGGGACCGAGGGAGGGTTCACGCAGGGCGATGATGGCTTTTTTGCCGATCTTTGCCATTGCCTGTCCCAGACCGACGGAAGTGGTGGTCTTGCCCTCTCCGGCGGGCGTGGGATTGATGGCGGTGACGAGAATCAGTTTGCCGTCGGGACGGTCGGCGAAGCGGGCGTACAATTCCTCGCTGAGCTTTGCCTTGTACTTGCCGTAAAATTCCAGATCATCGGCGCTCAGTCCGAGATCAGCGGCCACATCCTGAATGGGGCGCATAGGGGTCTGCTGTGCGATTTCGATATCAGATAGCATGACAGTCTCTCCTTTGGAGTCAATAAATTCAGCCGATTGCTTTTGCAATCGTCTAAAATACTACGGTCTCCATTATACCACACATGAATGCAGAATTCAAATATCTTTCATTAAATTTACTTGAAGTTGCGACATAAATAATTTATAATATTTTTTGTAGATTGTGTATTTTACATAATTTGACGATAGATTTTTAAGGAAAGGAGTTTTTTACACAAAATGTCCGATAAATTATTTCAATTGAGACGGTTGGCGGGCAAGGCGGCGGTGGCCGTGGTCAGTTATGTGAGAACCACTTACATTGCACTGTGGGCTTTGATATTGACCTGCACGGTGTACGGCTGTATGCTGATTCACAGCGCCCGTCCCATTGCCATCAAAACACAGGTGATGGCGGCGATGATCGGATTTGGAGGGGCGTTTGTCATTTCGCTGATGGATTATCACCGACTCGGGCAGCTCTGGCCGATTGTCGGCGGTATGTGCGTGTTTCTGGTGGGGCTCACCTTTGTGGTGGGACAGTCCGCCATCGGCGGCAACTCGGTCGCGGATGACGTGGCGTGGCTCAACATTTTCGGCTACAGCTTCCAGCCTTCGGAGCTGATGAAGATCGGTTTTCTCATCACGTTTTCCTACCACTTATCCTATGTGCTGGAAAAGGGTACGCTGAACACGCTGTCGAGTGTCTTTATGCTGGGCGGTCACGCGTTTGTTCCCGTGGGTCTTTGCATCGCGCAGGGAGACGACGGAACGGCGCTGATGTTTCTGGTGATGTTCCTCATCATGTTCTTCTCCAGCGGTCTGAGCTGGCAGTTTATCATCCTCGGTCTGTCGGCTATCGTGGCGATGTCCCCGCTGCTGTGGCAGAGTATGAGCAGCCACCAGCAGCAGCGTTTTTCGGCGGTTTATAATCCGCAGGAAGGCGACGAGATGGGCATCCTCTACCAGCAGACGCTTGGCAGGGTCGCCATTGGAAACGGCGGACTGACAGGAGAGGGACACGGCACAAGCACCATGATTCAGTCGGGACTGGTGCCGGAGGATCACAACGATTTCATTTTCACCGTGGCGTGTGAAGAATTCGGGTTTCTCGGGGCGCTGGTGCTGCTGGGACTTCTCTTAGCGGTCATGCTGCTGTCGCTTTACGGGGCTTACAAGGCGGTGGACATGATGGGGCGGTTTATGTGCATCGGCTTTTTTGCCATGATTGCCACACAGACCATTTTTAACATCGGTATGTGCATTTCCGTGCTGCCCGTTATCGGTATTACCCTGCCCTTCTTTTCGGCGGGCGGATCGTCGAGTATGTGTCTGTATTTCGGCGTCGGCGTGGTGCAGAGCGTCTATATGCGAACAATGGAGAGTACCGGCGCGGCTATCGGCAGCAGGCGTCACACAGGATTGCGCATCCGGTACAGTTGATTACTTTGGAAAGGTTTGATGAAAGATGAACATGAAAGAGGTACCGGCGGCTGTGTCGGTGAAGAACGTATTGTCCGCGGTGGTGGCGGTGGTCATGCTGATTACGGGGTGTGCCGGAGGAGCAGCTGGGACATCCGGGAACGGAAGTCATGCAAAGGTGAAAACGGGAGAAAGCAGCAATGTCAGACCGATTTCCGATGTGATGGAGAGGGTGTTTACCTCGGAAGAACATCTGCATATCAAGTTGATCGGCGACAGCATAACGCAGGGCGTAGGCAGTTCGGATTACAGTCCGACAGGCGAGGTGGTCGTCAAGCATAATCCCAAAAACTGGAGCAGAAATGTGGGGGAAAAATCCTGGGCGGCCATGCTGAAAAAGCGGCTCGAAAGCGAATATGACGTGACTGTCACCAACAACGGCATCCGCGGCGTATCGACCCATCAGATTCTGTACTTCTGGGATGAATTGGTGGACGGCACCGAAGATATCGCCATCGTCATGCTCGGCACCAACAACCGGACGATTGACGATGAGAAGAATTTCAAATACACCACGGACACGCTTTATGAGGAACTGCAGGAAATCAAGGACCGCCTCGAAGCCAACGGCACGCAGGTGATCTTTATGTCCGCGGGTCCTGTGAGCGACAGAAATGAGGAAGTCAACGGCAAGCACTTCCACATGAAGGATGTGGAAGAGGTGATTCACCGCTTTGCGGAGGATAATGAAATGGAGTACATCAGCATCTACGAAAAAGTGTATGATTATATGTATCTCACCGACACGGAAATTGACGCGCTTCTTTCGGATGGCATTCATCCCAATGACAAGCTGCATCGTATGTATTATAAATGGATCTGCGAGGGGCTTGGGCTGAGCAGAGAAACCGGGAGCGAGGTTTGATCCGGTCGTTTCAGAGAAGGGGACAGTCAATCATGACGAAAAAATGCACCGCGCTGATTGTCATTTTTGCCATGCTGTGGGCAATGCCTCACGTCATGCTGACATATGCGTCGTCCGTGAGGTCGGTCAGTCAGGAGGGCGTCAATCTCATTAAGCAGCTCGAAGGATTTCATGGCACCGCGTACAAGGCGCTGTCCACAGAGAAATACTACACCATCGGCTACGGTCACTACGGTCCGGATGTGTACCCGGGAATGACCGTTACCGCCGAAAAGGCGGAAACGATGCTGCGCAGTGACCTCAAAAACAGCGTTGACAGTGTCAATAAGTTTTTAAATGCCAACGGCATTGCCGTCAGTCAGAACCAGTTTGACGCGCTGGTGAGCTTTACCTACAACTGCGGCATTTATGTGTGGAATACCTCGCAGGATTTTACCCTGCGGCAGATGCTTCTCGACGGAGCGTATCATTATTCCGACGCGCAGATCAGAGCCGCTTTTGTGAGCTGGAACACATCGGGAGGGCGCGTTGTCGAGGGACTCAGCAGCAGGAGAAATCAGGAGGCGACGATGTTTCTGAAAAACCGCGTCACGCCCCGTCCGACCCCGCGATATACGCCCGCCCCGTCAGCCTACAAGGTTAGCTACCGGAGACTGCTGTCTGTGAATGAAAGCGATCCGGCAGGCGCACGCATGAACGGCACGGATGTGAAGTATGTGCAGGTTTGTCTGTATTATCTCGGATATGACGTTGCCTGCGACGGATATTACAGTTCAGGGGCGGCGGATGCGGTGCGCGCTTTTCAGAGGCATTACTCGCTCGATGTGGACGGCAAATGCGGTTCCGCTACATGGAAGGCGCTGGAACAGGCCGTCGCCG
>CACWOA010000099.1 GCA_902762395.1 uncultured Ruminococcus sp. | reverse complement strand
CGTCGGATACGCCGTGAGGATTTTTGTATTTCAGCTTATGCTCCAGCGCCGCCCACGAATCCATTGCCACGGTGCGAAGCTGAATCTCAACGGGAATGCGCAACGTCTTTTCCGCAGAATGCAGAGTGGTTCCCACAATCAGATGCAGGCTGCGATAGCCGCTGGGCTTGGGATGGCGGATGTAATCCGAACGTCGTATCAGGCTGATGCTGTCCTGCGCGAGAAGTCTGTCCTGAATTTCATAGATATCGCTGATATACGGACAGATCACGCGGATGCCCGCGATATCGGTGAGATTTTTCGCGGCGGACTCCAGCGTCAGCGGTTTCTTTTTCTTTTGCAGCTTGGTGCAGATGCTCTTGACCGATTTGGTTCTGCCGTCGATCACGCGGATAATGCGGTGATCGTACCTGATGCGGTAATCAAGCTCCAGTATTTCCAGTTCGGTGCGTATTCTTTTGGCTGCGCAGATGTAATCATTCTGAAAAATAAGATAATCGTTCAGACACCGACGCAGCTCCGCCTTCGGGTCGGGGCTGCTGTCATCATAGCCCGCCAGTTTGCGGATTAATTCGCACTCGTCGGGGGAGAAATCCTCCTCCGCCAAAACAATTCTGTATTTGTCAGACATAATGCATTCGATGAGGCGGCGTCAATCAGAAATTACTTCCGTTGAACCCCCATATTCCGACCTCCTCATACCTGATGATTGGTTTTGGTATTGATAAAAGGCATTATCAAGCGCTCCTATACATTTTATTGGATGACGGTCTGCTTTATGCCCGCCGCGCCCGAAAAAACGCCCGACGCATAAAGCAAACCTCTGTGATTTTCCGAAACCGTCAGTTGATTCTGTCGCCGCTGTACACGATACCCTTTTCCGCGTCAACCACCACGGTGGTGCCGTTTTTGAGGATATCAGTGGCATTCTTGCAGCCCGTCAGCACGGGAATGCCGAGGGTCATGCCGACAATGGCGGCGTGGGTGTTCATACCCGCCGATTCGGTGACAATGGCGCGCGCCTTGCGCATAAAGGGCAGCAGACGGTTGCTGGTCTGCGGCACAACAATGATGTCTCCGGTGTCAAATTCCTCCGCGATTTCTTCCTCTGTCTTGGCAACGCACATTTTAGAGCAGACCTTGCCGTTCCCTATGCCCTTGCCGGAAACCAGGATATTGCCCGTCAGGTGAACCTTGAGAAGGTTGGTAGTGCCGGAGATGCCGATCGGCACACCCGCTGTGATAACCGTCAGATCACCCGACTGAATGAGTCCCGCCTGTTCCGCGGCTTTGGCGGAGCAGTCAAAGAGGTCGTCGGTGCTCTGCTTTTCGGGGATGAGAAGCGGCGTGACGCCCCATGAAAGATTGAGCTGGCGCATGACTTTCTTGTCAGGAGTGCAGCCGATAATCGGGCAGGGCGGACGGTGCTTGCTGATCTGGCGCGCAGTGCCGCCTCCCTTGGTAACGGTAATAATCGCCTTGGCGTTAAGGTCGATGGCAGTGGTCACGGTGGCGTGCGAAATCGCGCCCGTCACATCGTCGTTATCCAGCTTGCCGATGGTGCTCTTGAAACCGCCCGCGTAATTGATGTCGGACTCGGTGCGCTCCGCAATCTTCGCCATGGTGAGCAGCGATTCTACGGGGTACTTGCCCGCGGCCGTCTCGCCGGAGAGCATGATCGCGCTGGTGCCGTCATAAATGGCGTTCGCCACGTCGGTGGATTCCGCACGGGTCGGGCGGGGATTCTTCATCATGCTGTCGAGCATCTGGGTGGCGGTGATGACCATCTTGCCTGCTTTATAAGCCTGATCAATCAGCTTTTTCTGAATAATCGGAATCTCCTGAAGCGGTATTTCCACGCCGAGGTCGCCGCGGGCGATCATAATACCGTCGGACACACGAAGAATTTCGTCAATATTCTGTACGCCTTCGGCATTTTCGATTTTGGAGATAATCTTGATGGTATTGCAGTGCAGCTTGTCAAGAAGCGCGCGAATCTGCATCACATCGTCGGCGCTTCTGACAAAGGACGCGGCGATGAAATCGTAATCGCACTGCACGCCGAACATGATATCGGAAATATCGCGCTCACTCAGATAAGGCATGGAAAGACGCACGCCGGGGACGTTAATGCCCTTATTGTTGGAAACCGTGCCGCCGTTGACCACGGTGCAGAAGATTTCCGTGTCGGTGACGGAATCCACCGTCAGCTCGATCAGACCGTCGTCAATCAGAATGCGCTGTCCCTGCTTGACGTCCTTGGGCAGTCCCGCAAAGGAGATGGAGGAAATATTGCTGCTGCCCACGATATCCTTGGTCGTGAGGGTGAATTTCTGTCCCTGCACCAATTCCACCTTGGAAGGCTCAAAGGTGCCGGTGCGGATTTCCGGTCCCTTAGTGTCCAGAAGGGTCGCAATGGGCAGCCCCAGTTCTTCACGCATCGCAATGACCGCGTCAAGGCGCTTTTTGTGGCTGGGATGGTCGCCATGACTGAAATTGAAGCGGCAGACGTTCATACCGCCCAGCATCAGCTGACGGAGGATATCCCCGTTGTCAGTGGCGGGACCCAGCGTGCAGATGATTTTTGTTTTTCTCATAAGTATTACCAACCTTTTCCTGAGCCTGTCATTTCAATGAATCAACACGCTCTGTTTTTTTCAAGAGCCATTCGTACTCCATACAGTATATATAATACACAATAATCTACAAAAAGTAAAGCGATGTTTTATAAATTTTTTTCTTTTTTTGTTGTTATTTTCAAAAAAAAATCGCTCCGTCTCACACATTCCAGGTGAAACGGAGCGAACGATAGACATTACATAGCGGCCGCGGCGATCATCAGAAGGACAATCAGCACGGCGGACAGAATGGAAAGTACCATGCCAAACCAGCCTGCCGGAGATTTCGCGCAGGATTTAATGGCGCGGAACGAGAGAATAAACGGGAAGATCAGCAGATACCACGACAACAGATCCAACGCGAAAACCAGCACCCACATGATGACAATGCAGCCAATGGCGAGCAAGCCCGAATTGCGGGCGGTTTTGCGGGCAACCTTTTCAGCGTCATCCCCGATGATAGCGGTGGCGGCATACTGGTAATCCGCCGTATTGGTGACAGGCGCGGCGGTAGGCTGCGTACCCGGAAGCGTATTGGCGGACGAAACAGGCGCTGTCGGCTGGGCGGTATTGATGCCTGTTCCCGATACCGTCGCGGTCGGGGAAGCAAATTCCTGTGCCGCCGGCGCAGCAGTGCCGGACACGGTCGGAGCGGTATATCCCTGTGCCGTCGGCGCAGCATAACCTGTGGAGGCAGGAGCAGCAGGAACATAGGCGGCAGTCGGTGCGATGACCGGGTTGTTCTTTTTCTTTCTCGCACCCAGCCAAATCAGCAGAATGCCGATGAGAAGCGGAATTGCCAGAATGATATACGCACCTATTTCCACATCCACTTCGCCCTGTGTGTTATAGGTATCAATGTCATATACCGCAACGCAAAACGTGAAAAAGCTAAACAAGACGGTCAGTATAATCCCGATAATCAAAGAGACGATCTGACCCGCCGTGCGCTTGCCGGTGTTTTGTGTCGGAATCTGATAGTTTGTCGCGGGCAGCGTATAGGTCGCGGCGGGCTGTGCATAAGTCGGGGCGGCAGGCTGCGCATAGGTCGCGGCAGCAGGCTGCGCATAGGTCGGAGCAGTCGGCTGCGCGTAGGTCGCGGCAGCAGGCTGCGCTACGGGAGGCGTCATCTGAATGGGATGTGTCGGCTGATCCGCCTGTGCGGTTTGTATGGGCTGCGGCGCTGCGGGTTGAACCGAGTCTACGGAGGGAACCGATACAGTGGGCATATCTCCGATGGAGTCCACAGACGGCACCTTGATTTCATCTACGGCGTTGCCGACGGCCTCAGCAATGGTTGGCAGATTGTTGTTTTCCACGAGTAAAACATCCTTTCATGATGCGGAAATCTTGACCACAAAAATATAAGCGATATATAACGCTATTCTTATTTTAACGGATGTTTAGCAAAATGTCAACAATTTTTTAACAAGAAGGATAAAAAATAAGGCAATTAATTTTGCTGATTTTGCTAATTTTGCTGTTCATCCAGCGTCAGTCGGAAGGGCGGGATAAATTCCTCCAAAAAAGCGATGCCCTCCGGCAGACCCATCTCTCTGATCGACTTCTCGGTCGAAAGACGCGCGGCGGAAAATTCGCGGTTGCACGCCTTTTCCTCCTCGATGCATTTAATCAACGCGCTCAGCTTATCGGCACATTTGACAATGCGCAGCAGCTCCTCGTCTTCTCCCTGGTGGGTGACAAGCGGCTCATATTCTTCTCTGAGATCGTCGGGCAGCAGCGAGAGAAGCCGCTTTTCGGCGGCGGTCTCCACATCGGCGTAGGCGCTGCGGATTTCGTCGCTGAAATACTTGACGGGCGTGGGCATATCCCCCGTAATGACTTCCGGCGCATCGTGGAAAATCGCCAGCAGCGCCGCGCGTTCGGGATTGATATGCCCGCCGAAGCGCTTGTTGCGCAGGATGGCCAGCGCGTGAGCAATCACTGCTGTGTCCAAAGAATGTTCGCTCAGATTTTCGCTGTGCGTGTTGCGCATGAGCGCCCAGCGGTCGATGTATTTCATCCGCAAAATAATCGCGTAAAAGGACGACATTTCATTTACATTGTCTGTTGTTTCCGTATGATTCACTCTCCCCAGTCGTTGTCAAATTGATCTTCCGCCTGCGTTTCATCGTAATGCGCTTTGGCGCGTTCAAAGAGATTTACCTGCACCGTTTCGTCGTCTTCTTCCCTTTTGGCGGCTTTTTTCGTCGCTTCTTCCAGCGAACGCTGCCACGCGCCGCCGGCTTTGCGCCGCATACCGGAAAACGCCTTGACCACCACCAGATCGCCAAAACGGAAAGCGCCCATATCGCCCTTGCTCGTGACCAGCGCCGCAACAAGCGAGGTAATCGGCACCGACATGAGCAGACCGAAGCAGCCCGCAAGGGAACGCAGCAGTTCCACGGTAATCATTTCGTTGTTGATGATTTCCTTTAAGGTGATGTTATAAGCGCTGAACAGCATGAGCAATTGAAGCGAACTGCCCACATACGCCAGTATCATGGTATTAAGCGACGCGCCCATGATATCGCAGCCGATGGACATACCGGAGCGCACCAGCTCCCAGCCCTTGATGTTGTCCCCCATTTTCTCTTTCAGTTCCTCCAGCGACGAGGCAATGGAAACGCTGACGTCGATCGTGCCGCCCAGGCTGCCGATGACGATAGCGGCAAACAGAATGGCGGAAATATCCAGCTTCGAGCCGTTGTCGGTGTAAAGCAGGCTGATGGACTCCTCATCGAGCGTGCCGGTAATCCAGAGTACGCCCTTCATAAAGTAGGCAATCAGCGCCGCCACCAATACGCCGCCCACAGCGCCGCAGCCCGCCGCCAAAGACGACGCGGAAGGACCGTGAACCATCAGCAGTGTCACAATGATGGTGGCGGAACCAAACACCGCTACCGCCAGAACAGGATCCATGCCGTTGTAAATCAGCGGTATCATCACAAAAATGAGCATGACGCAGGTGACGATCAGCGCGGAGAAGGATTTGATTCCTCTGCGCCCAAAGAACAGCACCAGCAGCAGGATGAGCCCCAGTCCCAGCCACATCAGCGGAACGTCCCGCTGAAAACCGGTGCAGGTACCGATCAGCGTGCCGCTTTCGTCTGTCACGAAATAGCCGAGAAGATTGTCACCCACTTCCGCTACAATCACGCCTTTGCCGGTGCCTGTGATGTCGGTCAGGTCGAGCGTCATGATCGCCTCCTGCCCCTTATATTCGCCCGTGAGAATCTTCACCATGAAGATCTGCGTGCGCTGGACAATCGACTCACCGCCCCAGTCGCCGCCGTTTTCTACAATCTGCACCAGTTCGGTGACACGCACGCGCTCAATGGTTACATCGTCCATGGAAACATTGTCCGTCGCGGACACCTGGGACAGATACGCGTCGGTTTCCGACACATCCTCCGCCGTTGTCATCACCGGATTTTTCCCTTTGCCCATCGCTGCCCAGAGCAGGGCTACTGCCATCAGCACCGCTATCACACCGCCATAGCCGATCAATGATGTCTTGTTTTTTTCAATAAACTGTTTCATCGCGCCAAAACCTCTCATCTTTGTGAATTGTGTGAAATAGTTTGTATCATTATACTCCCGAAATGTGGATATACTATGAATACCCGCGTAAAAATTGGCGAAGTTTCTTGTATGTCATCACTTTTTCA